>CAZCHA010000112.1:0-4994 GCA_964498175.1 uncultured bacterium | reverse complement strand
CCTGATGATCTGCCTGCGCTCAGCTAATAGTTTAAAATATCTTTCGTACCATGTCTCGTAAGACCCTCAAACAGAGATTATCAGAAGGGCCTGTTCTCCTCGATGGAGCCATGGGGTCTTTACTCATGGATATGGGCCTTCATTCAGGGCAACCCCCCGAAGAATGGTCCATGAAATACCCAGAACGCATTGGTAAAGCACATCAATTATATCATGAAGCCGGGAGTGACATTTTACAGACGAATACTTTTGGTGCATCCCATTATCGGCTGAAGGAATGCGGGATTGGCGAACACCATGATTTGGTTAACAGACGGGCAGTTGAAATATGCCGGGAATATGGTGGAGATTCTTTGGTTGCCGGAGATATTGGTCCATCTGGTTTGTTAATCGACCCATTGGGACCAGCGAAACCGGTAGAGCTGAAAGATGCATTTATAAGGCAAGTAGAAGTGCTTGAAGAAAGCAATGTAGACCTTTTTAGTGTTGAAACAATGATTGATCTTCAAGAGGCAGTTCTTGCTGTAGAAGCTATCCGGCAAGTTAGTAATAAATCAATTATTGCAAACATGACATACGCAAAAACAGATAGTGGGTATTTCACAGTTATGGGTAATCCTTTTTCAGATTGTGTCAAACAATTATCGGATGCGGGAGCTGATATTATTGGCACCAATTGCAATTTAGATAGTTTTGAGCTAATTGAATTAGCTGAAGAAGCCTTAACGCTTACCGATTTACCTGTTTCCATCAAACCCAACGCAGGGCAACCATTCCTTGAAGGGAATACCGTTCATTATGGACAAACGGCAGACCAATTTGTAGAAGGAATGGTTGAAATATATAAAATGGGGATTAAAATATTGGGTGGATGTTGCGGTTCAACACCTGCATATATAAAACTATTATCCGAAACTTTAAAAGAACACTAAACCATTTCCCTTTTTAAAGGGAAGTTCACCAATTCTGCAAACACATCTGTAAAATCTGGATGCATACTTAAATCAAGGTGTGTTGTTTTTTCTCTGATTTCATAAAAATTATTTATTTTGCTTTGGTTAAATAAAGCCATTTTTGCCCCAAGTAAGGCTGTGTTGCCTGCCGTTGTTATTTTTTTCTGCGGAAAGTTTAAAAGACCAATCCTTCTGGCGCTACGCTTACTGATATAATTCCCAAATGCTCCGGATAAATATACTTCTGATACATCTTTTTCATCCGCATTAAACTCTTTTAATAATAATCGAATCCCTGTAGCAATAGCTCCTTTGGCCAATTGGAGTTCTCGTATATCCTTTTGGGTAATCACCACCGGATCCATAACCATGATAGATTCTCCATTTAAAAATCTACCGTCCGCTTTGATAGATCCGTCATCCAAGTAAATAGAAATCGCATCCACAAGTCCGCTACCGCATATCCCCCTTGCTTTTTCAGACCCCAATACTTTAGGAATTATTTCACCATTCCTCGTCATAACGGTGGAAATAGCACCTGTCGCCGCACGCATACCCATAGATATCCCCGCACCTTCAAAAGCAGGACCAGCAGCTGTAGATGCAGCCAAAATTTTATCTTTATTCCCAATCATGATTTCGCCATTAGTGCCCAAATCCACCAATACCTTGATGCCGTCACTTTCTATCATCTTTTTTGCCCAGGCTCCGATCAGGATATCGCTCCCAATAAAGCTGCCTACACCCGGGAGAAATTCTATAGTGACATCTTCATTCAAATCCCACCTCAATTCTGAAGGTGTATATAACTCCAGATTATTTGAAACTGGCTCAAACGGATGATACCCCATGGGTTCCACATCTATCCCACAAAAAATATTATGCATTACTGCATTCCCAACGATAATAATGCGTTTCAATCTTGAATTTTTTTCATTCGAACTGTGAAATAAATTAATAATCATATCATTTAGTTTCGATCGAATGAGCAACTGCATTTCATTCTGTTTTACTAATCTGGATGCTGCATCAATCCTCGTCATTATATCACCACCATACTTGGCTTGCGGATTAATGTCCGTTTCTACAGCCAGTACTTCACCCGTTTCCCTATTTACCAATTGCATTGCCAAAGTTGTAGTGCCCAAATCGATGGCCACGCCCAATCCATCCATGGGTAAAAATTGAAAATCTGAATCATCAGACAATACGTCGGATTTCCATTGATCCAATTCAATAATAAGATCATTTTGCACAGATCCTTGGCATGCAAGCCGCCAACCTTTATTCAGTTCATTAACATCCAGAATATTTTTCTGGGGCTCTGTAACGGGCAAATGACCTTCTTTTATCCGCACTCGGCATCCTCTGCATCTGGCATGACCACCACAGGGGAATTCTACACCATAGTTAAAAAGTATATCATGGAGTTGAGATTCTTTCGCGACCTCAAAACTTTGATTCAAAGGCAATAAGGTAATTCGTACTTTATCGGTCACAAAAAATCAATTTTAAGATTTTGGTTTAGTTACTGTCACTAAATCCTCATCAATAGATTGTTGTACAACCGCACCGGGATTAATAATAAGAAATTCTGAGTCGGACCAATGTCCATTCACAAGATTTTGCAGAAGATTTATATTCCCCTTTAAAACATCAAAAGTCCATTTGTTTTTTTCTGCTTTAGATTTTGCATGGTTTTGAAAATGAGAATCAGAATCCATCCCTGTATCAATAAATGCCATATTTGAATAATGTTTTGTTTGATCCAAAGCATCATTCAGATAATCTAAATTTTCTTCACCATATTCTGACTTTATTTCTTCCTGCGACATATCCATCCCATATAATTTTTGCAATGACCTTTTTTTAATGGATGGTTCATTTTCTGTATTTTCCATCCATCCTACCGATTGGAAATAAGTCCCGGGATTTTCAAAATAATAATCAAGATACTTTTGCTTACTTCCTAAAAGAACTCCAATACAGTCATGGCTTCTGGGAATGATAAGTGGTGTTTTTTTAGCTGCCAACCCATATATCCATGTATTGCAAAGACCGTACCCCAACAGAATTGCATCAAACCCTTTCTGATCTGCTTTTTGAATGGATTTAACAATTCGACTCTGCATACCTTCACTATTTAAATCGTGAATACCCTTGGCAATAAATTCAGTATCAATATTATTACTGGTTTTATCGATACAATGAATCAACTCTTGTTTGAACACTTCACAACTAATCAATTTGAAGTTCATTTTTGTCCTATGCCGAGTAATTCTTTTGCCAATACAACGCCTGCACTTGCATTATCCTTATATCCATCGGCACCAATATCTTTCGCAAAATGATGCGTAACAGGTGCACCACCAACCAGCATGATCACTTCATCCCTTATGCCTGCATCCTTAAATGCATCAATTGTTGTTTTCATTCCTGGCATGGTCGTGGTTAGTAATGCAGACATACAAACCAGTTTTGCTTTGTGTGTTTTAACTGCTTCAATAAATTGTTCCGGGGATACATTGGTCCCCAAGTCCACCACTCTGAAACCACCACCTTCTAAAAGTGCACCCAATAGGTTTTTTCCAATATCATGGACATCGCCTTTCACTGTTCCGGTGATAGCATATATAGAAGTATCTTCCTCTCCTTCACTGATCAGAAGCGGACGAATCAAAGCCATAGCTCCTTTCATGGCTTTCGCTGACATAAGTAGCTGTGGAATAAAATATTCAAAACGCTCGAACCGCGCACCCACTTCATCCATAGCCCGAATCATATATTCATTGATCAATATATGAGGGTCAATTTTTTCCTTTAGTGCTCTTTCTGTAATCTCCACCGCTATCGTGGGATTGCCCTTCAATACAGCATCATGTAAATTTTCAAGATAATCCATCGTCTTGTTATTTCCTTAATATATTTTATCCATGGGAGGTTACCTCTCAATTCACAGATTGTACATTATCCATTTTAAGCCCTTTTTATATAATGTCATTTGCATACCGATTACTATGTATTGATTCTATCATTTTAAAAATATGAACTCCAAACATAATCACGATACAATATTTTACATAACTTTCTTTTAGAGGCTTGAAGAAATGGGTATCCAATCAAAAAAATATGCCCCGACGCCTTATTCCGGGCAGGAAAGTTTGTTGACTGCCTTTGATAAATATTATTTAAGTGACCTAAATTCATCCACTTGAAATAGTCCATGTGAATGAACTTTTTGCGCCTCGTTATTGGCATGTGGATATTTTAATCTTGCCGATTGGCTAATGGATAGGGCTTCTTCATCCGGTTTATATTTTAAATAATAATTTTGATGTTCCCGGGCTTTTTCATGGTTCCCCAGTTTTTTATTCACCAGCATCATATTATAATGAGCCTGTGGATCTTCAGGATCGATCTGGATACCTTCATAATAAATATACAAAGCCTGATCATATTCCTGATTATAATAGTAGGTCTGACCCAATTCATTTATATTGATTCTATCTTCAGGATGGGTTTTACGTACCTGTTCGAAGTGTTGAATTGCCTTGGGATAGTTACCCAATTTTTTAGCGATCAACCCGCGAAAAAAAGCCACTTTCGGGAATTTGGGTTTTATGAATTCCGCAAATGATAATGCTTGGTCCGCCAAATAAAATTTCCCCTCTTTGATATGAACCCGAGCAAGGTTGACATATCCATCGGCATATTTTGGGTTTATTTCCGTCACCCGGGTAAATGCTGTCCGGGCAGCTTCCAAATTATTTTGACGGAGCATACCAATGCCGTAATCATTAATCCGAATTGCATCTTCAACTTTTAGATTTAATTTTTGCGGATGAGCCACAATTGAAACTGTATCCGAAGCCATAGTCACTATGGGAAGATAGATGGGTTCATCTAAAAATGTTTCTGTAATTCTGCGGTTGAATTTTCGATAATTCAGATTTGCAATGATCTTAAATCCATCATTCAAGTTATCAGGAACGTTCCATTCATAATGAATAACTTCTGCAGATCCGGGCGGGATGGAATTGT
>CAZCHA010000111.1:2163-5097 GCA_964498175.1 uncultured bacterium | reverse complement strand
GTTCATCTTCTCTGTAAATTTTCAGATGGAATTATCTGATTTAAAGGAGCAATTCGCAGCAGCAGAATCCAAGGACTCCCAAATACGGAGGTATCTTTGATCTGGATTCCAGATCGAAAACATTAGAAGTGCTCCGCGAGCAATCTTCCAATCCAGATTTCTGGAATGATAATCAAGGCGCATCTCTCATCCTGAAAAGAATTTCCCGGATCGAAAAAGAAATTGCGTTATGGTCAGACCTAACCAGACGACATGATGATATGGAGGTGTTATTCGAGTTTGCGGACGAGGGCGAAACGGGTTTGGATGAAATCCAAAATGAGCTGAATCTGTACCAGAAGATCATTGACGATGTTGAAATGAAACTTATTCTAGGCAAACCTGAAGATATTCAAAATGCCATTATGGCGATTCACCCGGGTGCCGGTGGAACCGAGAGCCAGGATTGGGCACAAATGCTTTATCGAATGTACAAGCGATGGGCTGAAAAAGAAGATTTTAAAATTGAAATTATAGATTTACAGCCAGGGGATGAAGCTGGTATAAAAGACGTAACATTTGAAATAAAAGGCGATTATGCTTTTGGCATGGCAAAAGCCGAAGCAGGTGTGCATCGCATGGTTCGAATTTCTCCATTTGATTCTGCTAGCCGACGCCACACATCATTTGCATCGGTATTTGTATATCCCGCTGTAGAAGATGACATTGAGGTGGAAATTAATCCTACGGATCTTCGTATCGATACTTACCGTGCCAGCGGAGCAGGCGGTCAGCATATTAATAAAACAGATTCCGCCGTTCGGATTACGCACCTTCCAACAGGAATTGTTGCCCAATGCCAGAATGAGAGGTCTCAGCATAAGAATAAGAGTCAAGCTATGAAGATTCTGAAAGCTAGACTTTATCAAGTAGAACTGGAAAAAGAGAAAGAGAAAAATAAGGATCTTGAAGACCAAAAAATGGATATTGGGTGGGGAAGTCAGATCCGATCTTATGTCTTTCATCCTTATCAAATGGTAAAAGACCACCGAACCAAAGAAGAAAATGGGAATGCCCAATTCGTTATGGATGGTGGTTTAACACCATTTATTAAAGCATTTTTACTAAGTACAATTGGTACTAAAAATAAGGCGTAAAGGAAAAGCTATGTCAGACGACCAAAAAAGTTTACAACAGATTATTGATTTTAGACTTGAGAAACTTAATAAACTCAGAAAAGACGGAGTAAATCCATATCCAACAAAATATGAGCCGACTCATTGGAGCGAATCCATTAAAACAAATTATGATGAATTAGAAGGAAAAACTGTGAGTGTTGCAGGGCGAGTGATGGCTATTAGGAAGATGGGAAAAGCATCCTTTGCGCAGATTATGGATTTGGAAGGGCGAATCCAGTTTTTTATCAAACGAGATGATGTAGGCGAAGAGTCCTACAACCATTTCAAATTATTGGATATCGGAGATTATGTGGGTGTTGTAGGATACGTATTTACCACAAAAACAGGTGAAATTTCTATCCATACTGACGTTCTTACTATATTGGCTAAAAGCATTCGTCCTCTCCCGGTTGTAAAAGAAAAAGATGGAGAAGTATTTGATGCATTTACGGATAAGGAACACCGCTATCGGAACCGCCATTTAGATTTGATTTTAAATCCAGAAGTGAAAGATACTTTTGTAAAACGTGCTGTTATTATTAAAACAATTAGAAATTTTCTTGATGATCTCGGATTTTTGGAAGTTGAAACACCAGTCCTTCAGCCATTATATGGTGGAGCTAATGCTCGTCCTTTTACGACACATCACAATACCCTTGACCAAAAACTTTATCTCCGAATTGCGGATGAATTATATTTAAAACGGCTCATCATTGGTGGCATTGATCGCGTTTATGAACTCTCCAAAGATTTTCGGAACGAAGGGATGGATCGTAATCATAACCCTGAATTCACCATGTTAGAATTCTATTGGGCCTATGCGGATTATGAAGATTGCATGGACCTTGTTGAAAAAATGGTTCGTAAAGCAGCAGAAAAAATCGGCGCACTCCAGGTGGATTGGGGTGGGATGGATATTGATCTTTCGAAACCCTTTAAACGAGTTCCAATGTTAAAATTATTGAAAGATGCCACTGGTTGTGACTTAGGTGATGTAACTGATGATGAAATCCAGACGGTCTGTATAAAAAACGGTATTGTAGTGGATGGAACCTGGAATTATGGCCAAATGCTGGATGAACTCATGAGCAAGCTTGTGGAGCCAAACCTGATTCAGCCCACTTTTATTATTGATTATCCAAAGGCAATCTCGCCACTTGCAAAAGTACATCGAAATGGTGATCAGAATCTTGTTGAGCGGTATGAACTTTTTATTGGTGGTGCAGAATTCGCTAATTCGTTTTCTGAATTGAATGACCCTGTGGATCAGCGTGAACGATTGGAAGCACAGGCGGCTCTCAAAGAAAAGGGGGATGAAGAAGCTCAACCCGTGGATGAACAATTTATCCAGGCCATGGAATGTGGTATGCCGCCAACAGGAGGCGTGGGTCTAGGTATTGATAGACTCACTATGCTCCTTACAGAAAATCGTTGGATCAAAGATGTGATCCTTTTTCCAGCCATGAGACCTGAAAAATAAAAATTGAATAGGATTTTTTCAAAAATCATTAGATTGGGATAAAGACGATGGTGCTTGGGATAAAATTATTTACACCCAAGATGGTGGTTGTTTATCTACTGGGGATTCATAATTCTGTGAGTAACAACAGGAAATATTTGTAATCAAATAAAATTATATTTCAACAATGTCCTTTAATATCCGCTTGGCTCTTCGTTATTTATTTTCCCCGAATAAATCCAGTTTTTCGTCTACTGCCAGCTGGTTAGCAATTGGCGGACTTTCCATCGGTATTACAGCTTTGATGCTTACTGCCAG
>CAZCHA010000111.1:0-2063 GCA_964498175.1 uncultured bacterium | reverse complement strand
GGTTAGCAATTGGCGGACTTTCCATCGGTATTACAGCTTTGATGCTTACTGCCAGCATCATTCATGGATTTCAAAAGGTGATTTCTGAAAAACTTTCATCTTTTGAAGGGCAGGGCAGGATTCAGCATATTCTCGGGAATCAAATAGAATTAACGAATCCAACATTGGATTCCCTAATTCAATCCTATTCCAAATCATTTTCGCCTTTTGTCCGGGGTGTATGCATGGTTCGCTCCGGCACCCATGCAGATGGCGTATTGATTGAAGGAATCGAATTGCTTCCAAAAGCAATTTCAGACTATCCAAATAATAAAATAAAAACCGGGGAAATTGTGGTGGGCAACGGATTAGCACAGGAGCTAAAGACCGAACAAGGAGATACAGTTTTTCTCCAAGTATTTTCATCGGGACAATCTTCACCATTCCCCAGAAAAATAAAACCTGTTATGGTGAAAGACATTTTTCATTCCGGGCTTCAGGAATATGATAAAACTTTGGCTTATATCCATTTGGATGATGCGAGGCACTTATTTGGATTTGAAAATAATTTTGTGTCTGGCATGATTTTGAGTGATGCCAATATTCCTTTGATTCGAAATGAAATTTCATATCCTTACTTTTATGAATCCTGGCAAGATCGTCATGCACTTCTTTTTGAATGGATCCATATCCAGCGTTGGCCAGCTTATATTATGTTTGGACTTATCGCACTGGTAGGGATTGTCAATATCATTGCAGCTATTGCCATGATCATTACCGAGAAATCCGGGCAAATTGGGATTCTTATGGCCCAAGGCACCCACAGGTCAACACTAAAGAGTATTTTCATGATCCAGGGCGGATTTATTGGCCTTATGGGTGGAATCATTGGTGGATTACTTTCCATGTCCATCATTTGGGCTCAATTGAAATTCGAGATTCTGAAAATTCCTGCAGAGATCTATTTCATGGACCAAATCCCATTTGCATTTGATTATCCTGCATTTGGACTCATTCTGATTATTACTTTTATCTTTTGCATGGTAGCTTCGTGGTGGCCCACAAAAGTTGTCACCACCTTAAACCCTGCGGTTGCATTGGGATACGAATGAATTGGGAGAAAAAAGTTTCAAAGAGGTTTTCTGAATCATCGAGAAAACAGGTATGGTTTTCCGGGTTATTTTCCATGATCGGAATGGGCGTGGGGTGCTTTGCCATGATTGTTTCTCTATCGGTCATGAATGGATTCGAAACGCTCGTCCATTCCAAATTAAAAGGATTTGAAGGTGATCTTCGCGTTTCGGGTCAAGTTTCTGAAAATGATATTTCTGAATTGGATGGAATTGAAATAGTAATACCATTTATGGAGCGTCGAGGTGTGGTTGAAGACGGGAATGATCAAAAGGTGGTCTCCCTAAAAGCCGTAGATGTGGCAAAAATGACAGAGTTCTACAATTTTCCACTTCGTGGAAAGTCTCCCGAAATAAGTGAAGTAGTGATTGGTCAGGATCTAGCTTACCGATTGGGAAAAGATGTTGGCGATGAGATCATGGTTTATAGTCCCATTGATCAGTCCTTTGGATTTGGTTTAACACCAAAAACGAAAATGACAATAAGTGGTATCTTTTCAACAAGAATTCTGGATTACGATGATAGATTTGTTTTTTTATCACTCTATGATGGGAAAAAATTGTTCAAGCGAAAATCCGGTTTGGATGGAATCGATATTCGCGTTTTGAAAAATATCAATATATCGTCACTAAAATACAATTTGGTACAAAAATTGGGTGATTCCGTAACTATACAAACTTGGGAAGATTTAAATCGGTCCCTGGTGGAAGCCATGAAAATGGAACGATTGGGCACCATCGTGATCTTAAGTCTCATATTCCTGGTGGCAGCCTTCAATTTGGCTGCTGCATTATCGTTGATTTCTATCCAGAAAATAAAAGAAGTAGGGATTCTGAAAGCAATGGGTGCACCAGCTGAATCTATCCAAAATATTATAATTCGTATGGGTTTTAACAGAGCAGGAAAAGGTGCCATCTGCGGATTTATTTTGGGCATTTTGCTTGCACTAGTTC
>CAZCHA010000110.1:3358-5156 GCA_964498175.1 uncultured bacterium | reverse complement strand
AAGTCATCAACCACGTGGGAAGACCTGTAGATTATCTTGAAGGGTTTTTGGCAATATATTCTGGGAAAAAGGAATTTATTAGTGAAGAAAGAATGGTTTTAATTTATAATTATGAACCAGTACTCCAAACCGGATTTTCAAAAACCAAAACAATTACATTCCCCTTGGAAGGCAACAAGCCCCCCACTTTTAAGTTCACTATTTCAAAAGTGAAATTTGCCGGAGAAAACCGAGTATTCGCCTGGCATCCCAAAGCTGGTTTTATTCGGATCGATTAAACTGTTTTTCGTGGTGCTTTATAAATTTGTCTTCTAATAGTTTACTGTAGTTTAATGTATCCAGATCCAAGGTTAGATCATTAATCCACCTTCGGGTCTTTTCAATATAGTCTTCTATCAAAGGTATTGGCACCCGTTCCGCATACATATTAGCAATCACAATGGCCGCTGGAATTGGAATGTATCCGTTGATGGGATCCTTATAAAAATTATCCAGATTTTTGATCAGTTCACGTGTTGAAAGATAATCTACCGTTTCTCCAAATACATCATCTGCCAAAAATTGATCTTTCGCCCACGTTTTTAAATAACCATGAAGCCGTCCGTCTAATACACCATGAAGATACGCTGTTTTGACTCGATGGGTAGTTTCTGGATGATAATCAACATTCTTGGTGATCCTGTTCCAATCATTCCCATCCCAGAAGAGACGATTATGTTGGGCAGTTAAAATAGCCAATAATGACATTGTTAAAATAAATATTCGGGTTTGCATCATAGAAAGTTTACAACGATTAATCATTTTTGACGACAACAGTTTTAATATTCACAAATTCCATCATACCAATGGATGATAATTCTCTTCCATACCCAGATTGTTTAATACCGCCAAAAGGTAATCTTGGATCTGACTTTACAAAATCGTTTACAAAACATAAACCTGCATCCAAGTACTTTTTAGCAATTTCTTCTCCTTTGATTTTATCTCGGGTAAATACTGCTGCACCAAGACCGAACTCAGTTTGGTTAGCTAAAGAGAGTGCTTCTGCTTCATCGTTTGCTTTTACTACTGAAAATACTGGGCCAAAAATCTCTTCATCAAAAGCAGCCATACCCGGTTTGACATCCACTAGCAATGTGATAGGATAATAATAACCTGGCCCATCCGGTATGTGACCACCCATGCGTAACTCAGCACCCGTCTCAATCGCCCGTTCCACTTGATTATGAATTTCATCCCTAGCAGAGGCAGAAACCATGGGCCCCATATCAACTTCATCTAATGGGTCGCCCATAATTTTCGTTGATAGCTTTTCTTCAAGATGGGTTAAAAATGAATCATAAACTGATTCATGGACAATAATTCGTTTTGCACCGATACAACTTTGGCCCGCATTCAGGGTTCTGCCTGTAACACATGCGTCTGTGGCTGTGACCAAATCTGCGTCTTCCAAAACCACATATGGATCACTTCCTCCTAATTCAAGCACTGTTTTTTTCAATACACTTCCGGCTGTTTCTGCCACTGACTTTCCTGCTGGAGTACTCCCTGTCAAGGTAACGGCAGCGATAGATGGATCTTTGATGACCTCTGCCACTTCTTGTCCTGGAATGACCAGGTTTCGAAAAATGTTTTCCAAGAACCCGGAATCAATAAAGCATTTTTCAATGGCCGCTGCACACCCTTGGACATTTGATGCATGTTTCAGAATGGCACCATTCCCGGCTGTTATAGTTGGGATGGCAAACCGAAAAACCTGCCAGAATGGAAAATTCCATGGCATGATACCCAGCACCAA
>CAZCHA010000110.1:0-3258 GCA_964498175.1 uncultured bacterium | reverse complement strand
TGCTTGGTTAAGAATGTATCCTATCTCCACAGGCGAATGTTTGGGATAGGTTTTTATTTCGTCACCGGTAGCAGGGTTGATAGATATTAATGCCATTAATTAATCTCCAATTTATCTAGGATAAATGCATAATAAAATGCCACGTCTTTTAAATAATCAAAACGACCTGATGATGAAAAGTGTCCCGCTGCCATAATGGTTTTAAGCAATAGATCATTATCATCTTTTTTCAGGTTGCGAAGTTTTGCCGTCCATTTCGCTGGTTCCCAATATGGAACTCGCGGATCATTATATCCTGCCAATACCAATGTATGGGGGTAAGCCTTAGCCTCAACATTATCATAAGGTGAATAGGACTTCATATAATCATAATAATCTTTATCTTTTGGATTCCCCCATTCTTCAAATTCACCAACGGTTAATGGAATTGAGTCATCCAACATCGTATTGATAACGTCCACAAAAGGCACGCTTGGGATGGCTACCTTGCAAAGATCCGGTGCCATGTTCATTACGGCCCCAATCAAAAGTCCACCAGCACTGCCACCATAAATTGCTAATTTACCCGATGAAGTAATTCCTTGATTTTCCAAAAACCGGCCTGCTGAAATAAAATCTTTAAATGTATTTTTCTTTTGTTTAAGTTTTCCATCTAAATACCATTTTCTGCCCATAAAAGATGATCCACGGATGTGGGCACGAGCATAGACCATGCCTCGATCTACAAGGCTGAAAATATTTGAAGAAAACCAAGGATCATAGGTGGAACCATAACTGCCATATCCCCATAGAAAGCAGGGATTGTTTCCTTTTAGATTAATCCCTTTTTTATACAATAATGTAATAGCCAATTTCTTCCCATCGTGCGTTGGTGCCCATATTCTTTCAGAAACATAATTATCAGATTCATACCCACCTAAAATTTCTTCCTTTTTCCGGAGCGTTTTATTGTGAGTTCTAAAATCAATATCATAAACAGAATAGGGTGTTTTAAACGACCCATATCCGAATCGAAAGAAATCAGAATTCCAATCATAATTTTCTTCAAAGCTCAAGGAATAAATTTCCTCATCCATTTCGATGTTGTACCAGGATTTATCTTCAAAATTAAAAAGACGGATTTTGAGATTACCATTTACACGTTCTAATACTGCCATATGGTTTTTAAACATGGATACATTATCTAAAGTTGTATTATCCCTATTTGGAATGATTTCATCTTCTTTTCCACCTTTAAGTGTCATTCTGATCATTTTAAAGTTGATCGCATCTTTATTCGTTATCTGATAAAGATAATCACCGTGATGATATACGTAATATTCAACGCCCTGCTCTCTAGGTTGAACCAATTTCCATTTTCCAAGGGGATTATTTCGATCCAAAAGGTAAACTTCAGTGGTAATCTGGCTTTCCAAGTCCATCTTCAGGAATTCACCGCTTTTTGTTCGATGAAGCCCAACAGAAAAGCGATTATCGTCTTCTTGGAATACTAAGACATCATCAGATTGCTCATGCCCTAATTCATGGCGCCACAACTGGAAAGAACGATGGGCTTTATCAAGAACGGTATAGAATAAAGTTTTATTATCATTTGCCCATTCTACGGAACCATCAAGATTTGAAAGATTATCATCCAAAATTTCTCCTGTTTTGATATCTTTGATAATCAGTTTATGGAGTTCAGCACCGGAAGTATCAATTGTGAATGCCAACAATTTTTCGTTTGGACTAACCTTATAAGCACTTAAATCGAGATAATCATGTTTTTTTGCCATTTCATTCATATTAAACGTGATTTCCTCGTTGCCACTGGAATTCCCCAATTTCCTGCAATAAATGTCATATTGCAAATTCTCTTCTGTTCGGGTATAATACATATAATTTCCAAATTTGTAAGGAACAGTTCTATCATCCTCCTTTATTCTTCCTCGCATTTCATTATATAAAGTTTTTTGAAGCAACTCAGTGTGTTTCATTTTTGCAATTGTATAATCGTTTTCTGCTTTAAGATAATCTAATACCGGTTGGGTGTCGCGTTCCTTTAACCAATAATAATCATCGATTCTGGTATCGTGATGCACTGAAACATCTTTTGGAATTTTTTGTGCTCGAGGTGGTGTTAATTTTTGAATTGGTGGTGTCATTTTCATCCCTGCAATTATGGTTCCCAATAAAAATATTGGTAATCCTAATTCAATTTTATTCAAGAGTGGTTCCTTTTATTAAAAAAATAAAATGGCGCATAAGCAACCAAATAATGTAACAATGCAACAAATTCAGCCACCAAAATATACCACGGCCATGGACCTAAATAATCCAATAAGGATGCGGTAGACGGCTTACCACAGATCCAAAAATAATTGGAATCCAATATTAGGTTTACTATTGTAGCAAATACTAAGAATGCATTGAGTGCAAGAAATGAGTCCCATAGTCCTTTAAGTGTGGGTCTCAAATCAAAAACCACAATAGCATAGATTAATACAAGAACCATTCCGTTATGACCGATAAAAAATCTAAAATAATGAAAATGTGGAAATCCATGAGTTGCATCCGGTGTTATAGCACCTTGGAGCATTCCGGACATACCCCAAAAGTATAACACCTGAAAGAGCCTTTCTTTTTTCCAGATCATGACGAAAGGAATTGCAAGATTTGCAAACCGGCATAAATGAAATGGGAGATGAAGTTTTATATCAAATGTACCAGCGATTGCTTCCAAACCAACCCATGCCAAATAATTGGACATAACGATAAGACCCAAAACAATACCTAGTTGTTCTTGCTTGGGCTTTGTTAGATTATTTTTTGAATAAGTTGGTAACCAAATCCAGAGACCCAAAAAAACAATTGTTCCGATAATATGATCTAATCCAAATAAAATAAACGGATTGGGATCCGTCATGTATTGGTGAACTACATTACGCATCAATTATTTATTCCTTGGATCCCCTTTATGATCCAATCACAGCCGCCCCAAATCGCAAGCATTGCTAATATACCATACTGATTAAAATCTTCACCACTAGACCGAAGTTCCAATGCATGAATAACTACAAGAATACCTCCAATCAGCATGATGGCACCACCTGCCAAACGAATTCGCCAATCAATATTTTCCATAAATTTATATATAATTTGCTAATATTTGTCGTAAATATAGTTATCCCTTCCCAACGAATTAATATAAATTCCTGTCTTCTTAATTCTACTGAATAATTATAAATCTTAAATGAACTTAAAAAATAAAATTGAGAA
>CAZCHA010000109.1:0-5193 GCA_964498175.1 uncultured bacterium | reverse complement strand
TATGAAAATAAGTTTTGAAGAACTTGGAGTTCTCCATGTTTGAAAAAGAATTATAATCCGGTTTCGGCCACGGTTTTTTTCACTGCATCCAATGTTTTATTCAATCCTGCTTTTTCCTCGTCTGTTAGAGAGAATTCCAAAACTTTTTCTACGCCTCCGGCACCAATGACTGTGGGCACGCCAATAAAATAACCATCCACTCCATACTCACCTTCACAGAGAGATGCACAAGGAATGACCCGTTTTTTATCTCTAATATAAGATTCAGCCATTTCAATTGCTGATTGGGCAGGCGCATAAAATGCAGAACCATTTCCAAAGAGTTTCACGATTTCACCACCTGCAACCCGCGTTCTATCTTCAATCTCTTTCAATCGTTCGGAAGAAATAAGATCTGTGACAGGAACCCCACCAACAGTTGCCAACCGTGTTACAGGGACCATGGTGTCACCATGGCCTCCCAAAACCATACAAGTTACATCCTGGACAGAAAAACCAGTTTCCATAGCAATAAAAGTGCGAAAGCGTCCACTATCTAATGCACCTGCCATACCAATAACTTTGTTTTTAGAAAATCCTGAAACTTTATAGAATGCATAAACCATAGCATCTAATGGATTTGAAATAACAATGACAAATGCATTGGGTGCCTGCTTTTTAATATTGGTCGCAACATCTTTCATAATACCAAGGTTTATTCCAAGAAGATCTTCCCGATCCATACCTGGTTTTCGTGGAATTCCAGCAGTAATAATAAATACATCTGTCCCTTTTACATCATTCCAATCTGAAGTGCCTATGATATTAGAATCGTAACCATCATGGGGTCGAAGTTGCATCAGATCCAGAGCTTTCCCTTTTACCATTCCTTCTGCTTTTGGAATATCAAAGACGATTACATCTCCTAATTCTTTCTGTGTTGCAAGAAGGGCTAGATTTCCACCGATTTGTCCGCCGCCAATCATAGTAATTTTTTTACGAGCCATAATATATCCTTTGTGTCATGAAACAAAAAACCCCCCGTTGTCGGAGGGTATAGAAGTTAATTTTCTGTAACGATTGTTACAATTTTTCGAGCTCGCCCTTTTCGGCTAAATTGAACAATTCCATCCGCAGTTGCGAATAGTGAGTCATCATTTGCACGCTGAACATTCATTCCAGGATGAATTTTAGTCCCACGCTGTTTCAGTATAATTGTTCCTGCTAAGACAGATTGACCATCAGCTACTTTAAGACCAAGATAACTTGGGTTTGAGTCGCGACCATTTCGCGAACTACCTTGTCCTTTCTTATGTGCCATAAGTTATTCCTTTTCTTTTGTTTCTTTTTTCACCTTGGAGTCTGCTTTTTTTGCAGGTTTCTTTTTTTTGGTGGCAGTTGCTTTAATTTTTTGAATCTCTACTTCGGTAAACCACTGTCTGTGCCCATTTTTGCGCTGGTAACCTTTACGTCGTTTTTTCTTATATATAAGAATCTTTTTTTCTCGTCCATGGTCAATTACGGTAGCAGTTACCGTTGCGCCTTTCACTGTAGGTGCTCCGATTTTCGTGCTTGTTCCATCATGAACGAGTAATACATTGTCAAAGGTTACTTTGGCGCCGGCTTTCCCTGTTTGTCGAGGAATGCGTACTCGGGCACCTTCGATAGCCTTGAATTGTTTTCCTGATATATTTACGATAGCATACATTTTACTTCTCCAAAAAGCCGGCAAATTTACGAGGTGGCTTAGTCCTTTTCAAGATTCATTTCATTGGTAACATCAGTATTGTCTTTAGTACGAAAAAACCGGAATTCATCTTGTGCAAGTTCTACATTTTCTTCAATTTTTAAATGGACAAAATTTTGCCACATAAGTCCGCGAAGAATATGTTTCTTTTCACCTCGTAGGTATTGAGCATTTTCCGGATGAAGTTGTAGTAATAGCCTTAAAGATCGATGTTTACTCTTATAGCGACGTAACCAATGATCAATCCGTGTTACCAATGTTTCTCTTGATATAATTCGTCCAGAGCCATGACAAGTTGGGCATTCTTCACTCATAGAATCTAACAAACTTACTCGAATCCGCTGTCTCGTCATTTCCAAAAGTCCAAATTCTGTGATGGGTGCCACGGCCACTTTAGCTCGATCTTTCTTGAGTTCTTTCCGTAACTCGTGATATACTTTTTTTCGATTTTCGTCATATCTCATATCGATAAAGTCAATTACAATCAACCCGGATAAGTCACGGAGTCTGAGTTGTCGTGCAACTTCTCTTGCTGCTTCCAAATTAATTTTAAGTGAATTTTCTTCATGGAGTTTTTTCCCCACAAATCGACCACTGTTCACATCCACTACTACCATGGCTTCAGTTTTTTCAATAATCAGGTATGCTCCACTTTTCAGCCAAGCTTTTGGTCGCATCAGCTTTTCAATTTCGGACTCAATACCAAAACTTTCAAATAGAGGAGATTTAAGTTTATAAAGTTCTAATCGTTCCAATAGGCTCGGGGAAATATCTTCAAGATACCGTTGAGTTTTTCTGTAAAGACGCTTGGAATCAATGATAATTTTTTCAACATCGGGCGTTAATAGATCTCTAACCACACTTGATGCTGTTTCTAAATCTTCATAGACAATTACTGGAGCACTTTCTCTAGCTGATATCTTTTCCATTTTGTTCCAATTTTCCATCAATTGGCTGAAATCATTCTCTATGAGTTCTTCAGATTTTCCTTCAGCAACAGTACGAATGATTATACCCGTATTACCTTCCCGCAGTTGTTGGGCAATTTTTTTCAGTCGTCGACGTTCATATTTGTCCCAGATTTTTTTTGAAATCCCGATATAATTTGCATTTGGAACAAGCACCATTAGTCGACCTGGTAATGCTACCTCTGTAGTCACGCGGGGACCTTTACCTGCAAACGGTTCCTTGATGACCTGTACATAAATTTCTTGGCCTTTTTTTAGGTCAACTTCAATATTATCATGTCTACGATTATTATTTCGTCTATGCTTATTGCCGCTATCTTCATTGATATATTCATTATTTTCAATTTCGGAAAAGGGGAGAAATGCATTCAGTTCATTGCCTATATCCACAAATGCTGCCTGCATTCCGGGAAGAACATTTTCAACTTTGCCTTTGTAAACATTGCCAACCATCCGGTGTTTATCCTGTTTTTCAACATAAACTTCAACCAATTGGCTATCTTCCTGGATCGCAATACGGGTTTCACCCATACTCTCATTTATAAAGATTTCCTTCTTCATATTTGTACCTATATGTTACACAACGCACGTCTGTTTATAGCAAAATTGACCCAAGGTGTTTTCCTGAGTCTACCAACGAGATTGTCTGTTTTTTTCTTTTATTGGGGCTTAAGAAGGAAGGAAAATTTTGGCCCTGAAAAGGGTGATAAAAATCGTGTCAATTGCGTCAGAAAAAAATGATTAAAATTTGGAATCCTTCGTATCCCAACTTGGGGGAAAATACAGGATTTCTCCTATTCTATCCAAGAATATAAACTACTACTTTGTATTAAATTTAACGTACCATGAAACACATATTATTACTTTTTACATTATCGATTTTAATGAGTTTACCAGAACTAGAGCAAATTGGTATCTGTACAAATGCTACAGGCGAAGTGTATCGATCCGGAAAAATTCGATCCGGAAAAATTCGAAAAGGTGAATCAATTTATAATGGTGATAAAATATCTACGGACAAGAATGCCTTTTTTTCTTTGCTAAATATTCAAGATAAAAGTGTAATAAGTTTGTATGGAAATTCAGTAATTAAAATATTCGGTTCTGCTGAAAAGGATTCTATTAAAACGCAGATCAATATTTTTGGCGGACGTGTGAGCGCTGAATTAAGAAAAACAAGAAATAGAAAATTTGTTGTTAATACACCTTCAAGTGTTGCAGCAGTGAAAGGAACAACCTTTCTGGCAGGACACCGAACCACGAATGACCATGGTCCACATTATCAAGGTGTTTCAGATTGCATTTTTTCTGTATTAACTGGGAAATTAGAGGTACAAAATACAAAATCAGGAAAAACTATAGAGGTAGAAGAAGGAAAGACAGTAATCTCAACGCCGAATGGAGAATTCCTCATCTTTGAAACAACAGATGAATTCACCCAATATTTTAAGGAACCAAAATAATCCATGATAGGAAAAGGACATATCATTGCCATTGGTGGTGGTGGGTTTGGCAGAAATCCGAATCACAGGAAAATTGAGAAATATATTTTAGAACTTACGGGAAAGGAGAAACCCAATATAGTATTTTTCCCAACAGCCAGTGCAGAAAACCAAGACTATATTATCAAGTTTTATAAATGTTTTACAAAAATGAGTTGTGAGCCAAGTCATGTTACATTTTTCCAGAGGACACCTAGGTTAGATAGTATTATTAATAAAGCAGATGTGATCTATGTTGGTGGCGGTAATACCAAAAGTATGTTAGCAGTCTGGCAGGAATGGAAATTGGATAAACTTTTGCTCAAAGCTTATAATAATGGTAAAATTTTATGTGGCGTAAGTGCTGGTGCTATCTGTTGGTTCGAGCAAGGTATCACTGATTCCTGGGCCAGTAATCTAAATGTGATGGATTGCCTTGGTTTCCTTCCGGAAATGGCTTGTCCTCATTATCAGGAAGAAAAGGATCGTAGGCCAGATGTTCATAAAATGTTGAAACAGGGGAAATGTGGTTCGGGCTGGGCCATTGATGGTGGCGCTGCCATCCATTTCAAAAATGGGAAATATTATAAATCGATTCAGTTTTATTCTAATTCTTATGTCCATTATGTTACGATTAATAATAGCGTAGTGAACGAAGATAAAAAAGAAATGTACCTGATATAATGAATGAAGTAAATCACTCCCAGTTTTGGGAGGACATATATTTAGAAAATGATACAGGTTGGGATTTAAAAGGTGTTACACCTGTTTTTGATTCCATTTCAAATGAGTTAATTCAAGGGAAAGTTTGTATTGTTGGTTGTGGCAGAGGGTATGACGCCATCATGTTTGCCAAAAAGGGTTTTAATGTTACAGCTGTTGATTTTGCGCCAACACCAATTTCCGAATTAAATAAATTAGCAATTGAAAAATCGGTAACTATCACCACAGTTCAAGATGATATTTTTTCTTTAGTGGAAAAATTCCCTGACACTTTTGATTATGTGATAGAACAAAC
>CAZCHA010000108.1:0-5220 GCA_964498175.1 uncultured bacterium | reverse complement strand
CCCTGGGCTGGTTTATATCGCGCTTCAAATTTCCCATATAGAACCGGTTCAAGCGTGCGAAGCTCAGCACCTCGTTCTACTCCCATCAGCAAGATAGATAATAATAAGTAATATATTATGTGAGATTTAATCATCTAATTTACTTTTTGAGCCATAATCTAAACGGCTATCTGTTGTAATGATGGGAAATGATGGCACCATAACGGGGTATGGAACACCTTTCTGAGACACAACCATATCCGTAGCTGTTATTTTTATAGCCTCAAAAGCATCTGTATTTATTTGAATCTGGTCACTATAGACATTTTGAAGTGAATCAATTATCGGGTTAACCATCTGAAACCATTGTTCCTGATTTAATTCTCGGTTTTCTCTAAATCTAATTTTGTTAAGGTAGTTCAAACTGGAGTTTACATCTTCCCACATTTGTGTATTCAGCTTGATGCTCCAGTCTTGGTCATAGCCTGCTCGGTAACATGCTTTAGTTACTTCAGTATCACGAAGAACATCTGCAATAGCAAATCTTAACTGGGCTGGAAATTCGTCATATCCCATTTTATTTTTCCGAAATACCAATGGGTGTGCCTTCAGCAGTGCATGAAATTTATCAATGGTCCATTCGTTATCATTATATCTAAATAATATCCCATTCTCATTCAAGTCAGGTTCATTGGGAATAGTAAAAATAGCCTGATCCAGTAATTCTGGGGTTTCCCATAGTGCCTGATTCAATGACTTTTGTTTTGCCGAATCAGATTTTAAATAATATATAGAAGCTCGCTTGGCATAGATATCAAAAACTTCTGGATTCATTTCAAAAGATTTACCGCTCATTAAACCTTCTACCCATTTTAAATATACTTTTCTAGATTTATTTTCAGTCAATCTCTCATTAACATCTTTCCAGGCCAAAATTTGATCATTTTCTGTGATAGCAGGTTGGGTTGTCCAGCCTGATACTGTCATAATTATAAAGGTATTATCTTCTGTGGAAAAGGGTCCAATTATTTGCCCTTTTTTTAAATCAGAATTAAACAAAGCATCGTGAATATCATCAGACTCTTTATTAAACCATGTTATCTCTCTTGAAGGAACATCCCCACCCCAAAGAATACTATTGATTGAATCTAACGTTATTCCTTCCATTAATATTTTTTGAACTTTATTTACCGTTTTTAAATCTGGAAGATTCAAATAGTCTATACGAACTTTTCTTTGTGACAAAGTAAAGGCATTCTTCATTTCTTCATCTGGAATAACTGTCTTGGCATAATATTCTTCCGCAAAATATTTTTGCCGCATGGCCTGTTCTTTCCGCCCGGTTAAATAGGCCTGGAAATTTTTATTCTTACTGGCTGAAATGGAAGATTTCTCAAATTCTAAGGCAGTCAACTTTTCTGCAATTAGAGAATTTAAAATAATCTTTTTATGTATATAATTTCCCTGGCTGCAATAAGGTGGACGAATCGTATACTCTGCTCTGCGAATAAAATCCTGAATGGTGATTACTTTATCACCAATTTCTGCAAGAATAATATTATCTGGGATTTTCTGATTCTGCGAACAACTTATAATAAAACATATAAAAAAAAGGAGTCCGTTGCGAGAAATCCTATTCATGAAATTTTATTTAAAAAGAAAGACCAATTGAAAAAGCCTGTACATCCCCCAAAAGACCCATGGTTTTATATGCATAGTCGATGGTAATCGTACGATTACCCAGATAATTCATTTTTATTCCAATCCCTACTGTAGGACCAAACTGGGTGCTGTCCATATATAAAGCTTTTATTCCACCTTTAAAACTTATTTCGCCAAATCCGGGGATTTTATTATCTATGGTAGCACCTACATTCACGGATTCAGAATTATTGTTTGGATGGAGAGCATCTGCTGCTAAAGTAATTGAAGAATAATTAGAAACAATAGGTTTCAGTGCAACACCTATTCTGAATATTAAGGGTAATTCCCATTCTGATGGTCTATACTGGCCTGCAACATCACCATAATTTCCTTCTTCGTACTCTGAAATATCAATAGGTTGATAAATATCAATGCCATCATATTTCATACGGGTACCATAATTGGAAATGCTCATCCCTATAGTCATCCCATTTGCATCATCTCCACTGAATGAAAAAAATTGTGTATTAACTAAAACACCCAAATCAACTGCAATCGCACTGGCTGAACTGTGCCATATATTTGAGTTTATATACTTTAGGGAAGACCCAAATGAAAACCAGGATACAATTTTTCTAGAAAATGTTAAAGTTGCTGCTAGATCCGTAGCTTTAAATGTCTCCCCTGTTCCTTCCTGGTATTCTAATGTTGTCACATCCATATCACCATAATCAACTTGGGTTATACCCAAACCAATTGTACCAATACCGGGTAAAGGAAATGCACTTCCCAGAAAAAGCATATCAATATCTACAATCCATGGCTGCAGCATAAACATAGCAGACGGACGAGCTATATTGGCAAGTCCAGCCGGGTTCCAGTATATGGATGAAATATCGTTAGCCACAGCCACGTAGGCTTCCCCCATGGCACTGGGACCACTACCTACACCAATTTCAAGAAAACTGGCTGTTGTTGTTCCGTAACGATTGATCATTTCACCATGTAAGCTGGAAATACAGGTTACAAAAAGATAAAAAATAATTAGGAGAATTTTATTTATCATTTGATCACCGCAAATTTTCCAAGTTTTAAATCACCAGTCATTTCCGACTCAATGTGGTAAATATACATACCGGCTGCAATCTCTAAATTTTCGCGAGTAAGCATATCCCAATGGATAATACCATTTTCAGGCGTATTGCTGACAATAATTTCATCTACAAAGATTCCACTTACTGTAAATATTTTTATATTACAATTTGCAGGTATATGAGTAAACATTAAGCGACGACGCTGATTTAAAAATGGATTTGAAACTTGCGTTTCCATCATGTTGGTCATGACATAAGGATTCGGCACTACCTTTATTTTAGCCATACCCGTTTTTAATAAATCGGTGTTGATTTCATTATCTGAATTAATTGAAAAACGAATAGTATCCGTTTCAAAAAATGGACGTTTCCAATCAACCTGGTACACGTCGCCATTGTTGGGATATGTTTCTTCAGTTGCCAATTGAAAATCGATAATGAATGCAGTGGCACGCCATCTGGATCCAGCAGGTGCCCCTATAAAAAATCGGTCTTCAAACCAATCCACTGAATCATTACCGTTCACATCATGAACCACAACATCCATAAGTTCATACTGGCCTGCTGTATCCACAAAAGAAGTATTTTGAATATAAAAATCTAGTGCAGGCTGTGTAATTTTATCAGAACCGATGGATGTCCCATTCTCATCCCTAACCGTACCCGATCTTGCCACACCCACATAGGCTGAATCATCATCTGTAAAAACAATCTGGTATGTCCAAGGCATTTTAATTCCCTCTGATCCAGATGGAGTAATCCGCATAATACCATTCCCGGTTATCCAACCGGAATTATCATAATTATATTCCGGAGTTTCAACACCCGGATCTATTTCAACCTGCATTCCATCAAAAATATCAGTTGAAATATCACCAATTGGATTCAGGGTCCAATAGTCAAGTGTATCCCGGTATATCAAATTAGTACCCACATATTTAACTGGGTCTTCCTTATAGACTAAAAATGAACTATCTGTTTCATCGTAAATATGAATTTCATTGGTCACATATTGAAAGCCGTGGTCATACCCGCTAACAGTGGCCACCGTATCAACGCCAAAGGTAAGAAAGTAATTATGCCCAGCCTCTAAACTTCCTTGAGCCCTGATCATAGGGGTAACAGAACCTGAGCCCAATAAAACAGATTCCTCTGTTTCTACGAAAGGGGCAATATATCCTGCAGCTGGCTGGTGGGGAATCACAACAGCTACATTTTTCCCGATGGATCGTATTTCCTCTGCTTCATCCAGTTCTATAACTACATTATTTTCAGAAGGTGAGATTCCAGGTCCAATGTCTGGCGCACCATAATCATAAGCGATAACAGCATAATAATAGGTACGTCCATTCTGAACAGTATTATCCACAAATATATGGGTAATACCGGTATTGGCTCCAAGATTATAACCTGCGCCATTTACCAGCCCAAAATCGGTGAAACCCTGACACTGATGCGTCATTCCATTGATCGAATTAGGATTGTGTGGGCTCTGGTCTACTAAATCACATTGATAGATTGGTTTTTTAAACATGGGTGTACCATAGCCATCCGTAATAATCTCAGGATCGGACATGTATTTATCGGTTGACCTATAAACCTTATATCCTTCAAAGTCATTTATATTACCAACAAATGGGTCACGGGTTTTTGTGTCGGCTATATCATCCCAGGTCAAAATCACTTCACCATCACCAGCTGTTGCTGTAACAGTTGGCATCTTTGGCGGCTGAGCAAACCGATAATCTTTTTCATAAATGACCTGAACAATCCGCTTCAATTCGTATAATGCCGGGGCAGTATGTTCATCAGAATTGAGCCCAGCCAATGGATCATAAGAATGCAATTCTGACATAGAAATTCGTTCCACTCGTCCTTGAAATAAGGGAAATGGCCCGGAGGCAAATACTTCTACCAGGTTCGAAATAGTACTTGTGTATTCTTCTAAGGAATCCGTGCCTACAAGGTCCCACATGGCTTGATCATTTTTAAACCAAAAAGTTTCATTGGAAGGGGCATGGCTAGGAATTGGAAACATTCGAAATGCAGTTAAGCCCACCATATCGGATTCTGAAACATCTGTTGTATTAAAATTAGGTTCACAACCTACACCTTCCTGAAAATCGGGTCGATGGTTACATTCGGAACCATCTACATCCGGGCCATTATAATTGAGTTCACCCGGTGCTACACCATCAATCCCAATATCATCACCTGCATATTCCGAAGATTGATAAATACCATCACCATCCAGGTCTTCACCATCCTCCCAATCTTGATCTTCATCTGCATCCCAATGTTCTCTCAGGTCACTTTCTTCAAGTTTATAAAAATCCAGGAAGGCAGCAAGATCTGTTATTCCATCTGTCGGACCGATGATTCCTGTGGGCTCATTATCTCTTTTTTCATCGGTTAAACCATCACCATCATTATCCTGATAGTCATATGCCAACCCCGGGCTTTCAAGGTATGCAAATCCCATGACACCGGTTGGGAGTCCACC
>CAZCHA010000107.1:0-5223 GCA_964498175.1 uncultured bacterium | reverse complement strand
GTTGGTGATGCTTTTGGTGAATTCATTATTGTTCAATTGACCCAGAAAAGTGGGCGGAATTTATAAGGAACTACTTAAAAGTATTAAATAAAAAAGGAAGGATTTCTTTACGTCATTCGTAATATTAGTTACAGAATTAAACTAGGACATTATTTAGATGAAAAAAGTATTATTGGTTGGAACAGGTGATGTGGGTAAACATATTTTGGAATTTGCAGCTCGAGATGAATCCAACATTGAATGGATCGTTGGTGACGTAGAGGAAGAAAGAGCCCGTTGGGCATGTAATAATGCTGAAATAGGTGCAGTTCATCATGGAAGGCATCCAAAATTCAAACCGATTCAAATCGACCTGTTTGACGGTGAAAGAACAACAGAATTGATCAAATCAAAAAAACCGGATGCTATTATAAATTGTACTGTACTTCATACTTGGCATTTGATAAGGCAACTTCCCAATGAACTTTATGAAAAAATCAGTTCTGCCGGATTAGGAGCATGGTTACCCTGCCAACTAGCGTTGGGGTTAAATCTTGCAAAATCGATTCAGGATTCTGGGTTATCTCCCTATTATATCAATACATCACTTTCATGTTTAACGAATCCTGTTATGGGAAAGGTCGGTCTACCACCTACCATTGGGATTGGGAATGTGGATTTAATCGCCCCGGCAGTATTAACCTATGTTGCACAACAAAAAGCTATTGATCGTTCCCGTATTGAAACATTCCAGGTTTGTCATCACCAGCATTGGGTTTTTCCCAGGGAAGCTGGTTATCAGCCCGGAGCACCGTATTACTTAAAGATCCTTGTTGATGGGGAAGATGTGACATCAGAATTTGATACAGATAAGGTTATGTTTGAATCGGTAAAATTATATGCACCGGGGATTGGATTTACAACGGTTTCTGCTTCATCCGCTTTGAAAAATATGAAAGCTATGTTATTTGATGAAAATTTGCGAACCCATTCACCTGGGCCTAAGGGACTCCCTGGTGGTTACCCGGTGTTATTGAATAAAAGTGGGGCAGAGGTAGTGCTTCCTGACGACATTACCTTAGATCAAGCAATCAAAATGAATGAGCAATCAGGGAAGCTCGACTCAATTGAGGAAATAAAAGCAGATGGGACAGTTATCTTTACAGGTTATGCCTATGAGATCATGAAAGATGCACTTGGGTTTGACTGCAAATCTTTTCACGCGTGGGATTCGAAAGAATTAGCCTTTGAACAAATGGCCTGTTTCAGAAAATTGGCAGAAAAATATATCAACTAAAACAAATCAACATATTTTAAACCCCCACCGGTGATAAATAGTACAATCCGATCATTCGGTTTAATTACACCGAGATCCAATAATTTGGGGAGTGCTGCAACAGTTGCGCCGCCTTCCGGTGAAGAAAAGATTCCTTCATATTTTCCAATCATTTTTACATTATCCATGAGTTCCTTATCTGAAACTGTTAATGCATACCCATTACTTTCCCGAATGGCTTTGATGATAAGAAAATCCCCTATAGCTGCCGGAACCCGGAGACCCAATGCAGATGTTTCAGGATTCTCAAAAAAATCAGCTGAGTCTTTTCCCTGTTCAAACGCGCGAACTATTGGAGCACACCCTTCAGATTGAACCGAGATCATTTTGGGTCGATGAGACCCAATCCAACCAAGTTCTTCCATTTCATCAAAAGCTTTCCACATGCCAACAATACCTGTTCCGCCGCCTGTTGGATAAATAATGACATCTGGTAATTCCCAATTAAGTTGTTCGGCTAATTCATAGCCCATGGTTTTCTTGCCTTCAACACGGTAGGGTTCCTTCAATGTTGAAATATCAAACCAGCCTTCTTGGTCTTTCCTCTCAGCGATAATTTTTCCGCAATCACTGATCAAGCCATCAATCATTTCTACATGTGCTCCGTATTGTTCACATTCAACTTGAAATGCTTTTGGTGTATCATCTGGCATAAAAATAAAAGCTTCTTGTCCTGCTTTTGCAGTGTAAGCGGCTGTTGCCCCGCCGGCATTTCCTGCTGTTGGAATAGAAATTTTATTTAATCCAAATTCTCTTGCTTTCGAGATTGCAGCGCTCATGCCGCGGTCTTTAAAAGAGCCGGTTGGATTGATTGATTCATTTTTTAAAAATAAATTTTTGAATCCTAACATTTTGCCCAACGACCCTGCCAGTTCAAGTGGCGTAAAGCCTTCTCCAAGTGTAGTAATATTCTCTTCATAGTTCACAGGCATCATTTCTTTATAGCGCCACATGGTGGGAGGGCGATTAATCAGGCTGTCTTTTTTGAAATAGGCCTTCCCCTTTTCAATATCATAGCGGGGAAAAAGGGGGAGAGAACAACATGGACTTAAGTTATGAATTTCCTTTTTAGAATATTGTCCTCCACATTTTGAACACTGCAGGAAAGCAAAGATTGTTCTGGTAGAATTCATTCTGTCTATTTTTTCAGTGAATCTGGGTTAGAGTTAAAAATTAGAGCCCTGGCAAGAATGGCGGTAGAGTCAATCAATGGGATACCATTGTAATTCGATTCTGGTAAGGCCAACGGAATTTCTGTACATCCCAGAATTACTGCTTCTGCTCCTTCAGTGACTAATGATTTTAATGCGGTTCCAAGTTTGCCCCGTGCTTCAGGGCTAACCGGATTTGAATAAGCCTTGATCCCAAATCCTTTATCATAAATTGCCGGTTCAACAATGGTGTCCTGTTCATCTTGTGAAATTGTTACGGGATTAAGCTTATTCTCTATCAATTCATCGTGATACACTTTGGCTTTCATGGTTCCTGTTGTTGCCAGAATACCAACATTTTTTATAGATGAGTATTGATTCTTTATATGGCGAACTACCTCCTGAATCATGTGAACGAAGAAAATATCAGGTGGAATACGATTTTGAATTTCATCAAAGATTGGACCAGCATGGGCTGTGTTACAGGGCATCCCTATGACAGTGGCCCCTTGCCCTCTTAGTTTATGAATAACATCAGCAATGGCTATTGCGGGATTTTTCAATGAGTTATCTAAAAGAAATTTTGTTCGATCTTCGATTGAATGAGGTATTGAAATCATAGAAACAGGAATATGGCCCTGGTCTGTTTTAGCTCGAGTGTAGTCAAAGATCTTTTGCACAAGATCAAGACCAGCATAGGGTCCCATTCCTCCTACAACACCGATCATTATTTTTTCTCCAGAATTCATGTGTAGAAAATAAAAAAGTTGGTGAGATTATCTCACCAACTTTTTAAATATTTAAATGATTGATAGATAAAATTAAGCTATTGATTGTTTTTTCTTCGATTTCACGTTTCTATTTACAATTTGTGAAACATCAATAATATACATTTGGCGCTCATTTTCGTGGACAGAATCTATACAAACTTTTGTGCCGCTATTGTCCCAGCGAGGGTGAAGGTCACACCGGTTAATTTTCCCAAGATCTGGATCTGCATAAAAGCTGCCAATATCATAACGCAAGCCCGATTCCATGTGATACAAGAATAAAATCCTTTCGTTCGTTTTGTCATCAGGGTAAGTATCACTTAGTAACCAATTACCGTCCGGTGAATAAGTCATATGTCCATTTTCAGTTAGTACATCAGCCCCGATTATTTCCACATTGTTTGTTTTATCTTCATATAAATGATAATGAATCTCGCCATTATGTGGCCCCCAAACCATAATTTGTCTATTATTTCGCCAAGTGGGATGAGAAATTTGATATTCTGATTTTTCGTAATCAAAAGTATTTACGGCATTCGCATCAAAACTTTCATCAAGTTGTGGTAAGGGATGATCAGAACATTCAAGCAAGTACATGTCACTGCCGTCTGGATTCATGGTAATTAATCGATGTAAGAAGCACGTCTCGTCTTCGACTCTTTCACTCCAGCGATGTAAAAATAGGACACGTTCTGAGTTAGGTGAAATTTCAATGTGTGACACCCAGTGAGTTGCTTTTTCCATCGAATCAACATAATAAAATTCTTTTAGGCGTTTATAACTACAGATTAAAGAGTACTCTCCAAGAGCAATATCCATGTTATAAATACCATCATCATCAGGAGCTGCTTCCATATTTTCATATTGATTCTCTGCTTGATAACCAATTGTTTCGTGAGTAATAAATAATCTCTTATAATCTACAGTCAGAGCATACGCACCATTTTGAGAGGTAACATAAACAGGCAAAGGTAGATCACGAAATTCAGCACTTTCAACATCTACAATTCGCGAAGAAAATTCGGGATACGGATTTGCTGGATTGTTTCCTCTAATATTAAAAATAACTTGTGGCCCATTAGGACCCTCTAGCCATTGTGATTGGTTACCCATTTGCCAATTCCAAGTTGTTGTTGAACCAATTTTATTAAAATAATTAGTTTTATCCTTTAAGTCATAGAAGCCAATCTCTAAAGCATCATCAATTTGAGTATCTTTTACCATGACATCAATTTTATTAGTTAGAACATATCTATTGCTACGGTCCCAAACACTTTTATTATAATAGCCAAAAAAATGGTGGCATTGATTATTTCCTATTTTTACAATAGGGCAAGTGAGTTTGATGATGTTAGTCATAGTTTTAGATGTCATGAAGTATCTTATGCCAAAAATATATACACACTACTATTTAAACCGCCTTATTTTTAATTTTAAAGATCGGAGGTGTAGAATACTTTTTGTAATAAGGGTTCAGGGTTCTCAAATTCAGATGAAAAAAAGGAGAACACAAAGATGAACCCAGTAGAGAAAAATACAGCCTAAGAAGAAATAATGAAAGAAGTGAATCACGATTGAAGACATGATGAATTTTGTTAAACAAATACCGATATATTTATGGTCTTTAATTAGTCTGATATCTGGATTAATTATCGGGACCGGGTTTGGAGACCATCTCAGTATTATTTCTTCGGGAACACATTCCGCATTAACTGGCTTCATCAAAATAGTTCCAATTGTAATTTTTATAGCTTTATGTCCGGCTATTAGCAAATTGAAGTCTCAAGGGGGTGGTGGAAAACTTGCTGCCAGTGTTATTGGATGGTTTTTGCTTTCTTCAATTTGCGCAGGTTTGCTTGGTGTTGTCTTTTCTTCATTACTTTTTGATATAAAAATGTCTTCCGAAAATGGCATGATTGATGAAGCATATAAAATGTTTGCAACATTAAACGGTGATTCACGTGCGTCATGGCCAATTTTTGCTATT
>CAZCHA010000106.1:1216-5253 GCA_964498175.1 uncultured bacterium | reverse complement strand
GGTAGAGTTAAAGCCTATGGTAACGGATTAGTATTATTTCCGTTTCTCATTGTTTCTATGGAGTGGGTACGGAGTTTTGGTGCTTTGGGGTTTCCATGGGGGAATATGGTTTTATCTCAATTAGATTTCCTTGCTATGATCCAGATAATGGAAGTGACAGGAACTTATGGAGTAACACTATGGATTACATTACTTAATGTTATACTTTATATATTGATTAAGAATTTTGAACCCAATAAAAAATTGGGATATTTTTTAGGTATTTTATTATTTGGCATCTGGCTTTCAGGCAATTCAAGAATGAAAGGATTCAACGATTCATTTATAAATATGGGTGTAGCAGTCCTTCAACCAAATATTGATCCAAATGCTAAATGGGATTATAAAAAAAGAGAAAAAACCATCACATATATGGATTCCCTTCATTCTCTTGCTATAAACCTTAATCCTGATTTGATTTTGTTTCCTGAAACTGCTCTCCCTGCATACTTAAGATTGGATCGATACGTTCGGGATCAGCTTCAATCAAAAGTTGATTCATCAGGGATTCCTGTATTAACTGGTACCGTGGATAGAACCAAATCACCTAATGGGAAGAAACAGTATTTCAATAGTAGCATGTTTTTGACGCCAAACCATAAATATATTCTTTATAATAAACTTCACCTTGTTCCATTCGCAGAATATATTCCATTGTCAGATCAATTCCCTTCTCTTAATATGCTGAATTTTGGGCAGGGGAACTTTACTCATGGATCTGAGTACACAGTTTTTGAATGGAAGGACATAAAATTTTCCAATTTAATCTGTTATGAATCCAGTATCCCTGGGGTTGTTCGTGAATTTATTCAGGAAGGTGCTGATATGATAACCATCCAGACAAATGATGGTTGGTTAGGGAAATCTGCAGGGCCCTATCAGCATTATGATGTGGCACGTATTCGCGCTATAGAAAACCGCGTTCCTATTGTACGGTCTGCCAACACGGGAATTTCAGGGCTCATCCTTGCAAGTGGAATATCCATTAAAGAACAGGGTTTGGGTGAAATGGCAGTTTTTAAAGTGACTGTTCCCTTAGGTACCACTGGAAGTTTTTATAGTCGAAATGGTGATGTATTTGCTTTGATCTGTTTTGTAATTTTTCTCATTCTCGGACCCGTCCCATGTATAAGAAGACGATTTTAATACTTTTACTCTTTTCTAGTTTACTTTACGGTGAATCGGCAAACATCCACCCCATGGTGAAGTCTGCTATCCTACCGGGATGGGGAGAGGCAACATTGGGAAAATCTCTAAGAGCCCGAATATTTCGACTTACTGAAATTTCCCTGATTTCAGCATGCCTTAGTGCATACACATTTTCCGGACATCAGGCAAACCAGTATAAGTCTTTTGCAGTTAAGCATGCCGGTGTGGATTCTCGTGGCAAAAACCATGAATATTGGGTAGATCTTGGGAATTATATCGATATCGCAAATTACAATGATGAACATCTTCGGTTTCGTGATATGGAAAGTATTTATGCAGAAAATGAAGGCTGGGATTGGAGCTGGGACTCCAAAGAAAATAAAAAATCATTTGAAAAAATGAGAATACGGAGTGATTTGTTTGCTTTGACGGGAAAATTCATCTTAGGTGGCATTGTAGTAAACCACATTTTATCAGCGATTGACGCACTCTACTTGACAAGATTAGAAAAGATCGATTCTATTTCTTTGGTGCCAACCATTTCACCTAACGGAATGGGTTTCCTTTCTCTTAAGGTCGAATTTCACTTGTAAAGATGAATCCCATCACCCGACTATTCCTATTTATGGCATTTTCAGTTTCCGTTCTTTTATCCATGGAAATCGAAATTCTAACTCTCCATATTTTGATAGCAATTTCACTTCTTATTTTTGAAAGGGATCAATGGACTGAATGGAAAAATCGCACCCGGCCATTTTGGAAATATTTCCCGTTAACCGGGCTCATTTTTTTTGTTATTTCATATCTTGTCTCAGATCGTTCCATTTTCACTATCATTATGGATGTAACCCTTGCAACGCTCAGGTTGATCGTTATGATAAGTGTTATGACAATTTATACTCTTAAATCTAGTTCTCAGGATGTTATAACTGCATTCCGGAGTATATGGTTCAAGATGAATTTGAGTTATAGATGGGTTGAAGATTTATTACTCTTTTTTGACATGACAATCCGTTTTTTTCCGACATTTAAAGAAGAGTGGCAAAAGGTAGAAAGATCCCAAAAAGCATTGTCAATTCCAATATCAGAATCCTTTCTAAAAAAATTGATTCAATTTGCTCAATTTGTTCCGGATTTTATCATTTTTAATCTTAATAAATCAGATTCAATCACACGAGTCATGGAAATGCGTGATTATGGAAAATCTATTCCTCGAAGTGTATATCCTTTTGTCAAATTTACTTTTTCAGATCTAACTTTGGTTTTATTTATCCCAATTATATTGTTAGGATTTCATTCTATTGGATAGATATAAATTAACTATCCAATATGATGGGTCTGCATTTTTTGGATGGCAACTTCAGGCTAAAGAAAGAACTGTTCAAGGTGTAATAGAAATGGCGGTTCAAAAGATATTTGGGTGTAAGGATAGAATTCCGGTTCATGGCGCGGGACGTACAGATACTGGGGTACATGCATTGGGCCAGGTAGCCCATGTAGATTTTGAAACAAGGCTGAAAGAAGATGACCTGAAAAATGCGTTAAATGGCAATTTGCCCCATGAATGCCGAGTGATGGATATAAAAAAGGTAAATAAAGATTTTCAGGCAAGATTCGATGCAACAAGACGCTATTACCAATATCAATGTTTTACCGGCGATTCTATCTTGTATAAAAACCAGTCGTGGCATTTGAAAAAATTGGATTTAAAGATGCTCAATCAATTAGCATTTCATTTGGTTGGCGACCACGATTTTCTTTCTCTAAGCAAATTTAGAGAAGATATGGATCATACCCGCTGCATCATTTATAAATCAGAATGGAAGTTAGATGGAAAAATGGTAATTTTTCAAATAATTGGAAACCGATTCTTGCACCACATGGTTAGATATCTCGTTGGAACAATGATCGCAGTTGTAGAAAAACGGTTTTCGGAAGAAGAATTTTTATCCTTGATAATAAATCCACGAAAAGACGCGCGAATTTTTAAAGCACCTGCAGGCGGGTTAATCCTAGTCCAAGTTGATTATGAATAAACTTTTCACCCTGTTTGTACTATTTTTTTTCTTGAACTTTCTTCCGGGTAATGAGATTTCAGGATCTAGAGAGACGGCTATTACTCGTGCCATTGAAAAAGTTGGCCCAGCTGTAGCCAGTATTAATGTGGAGCAGCACATTTCATCTGTCTCTTTTGACCCATTTTTTGGGTTCATGTATCCCCGAGAAATTTATCCTATGAAAAGCTCAGGAAGCGGTGTGGTGATAAGTCCAGATGGATTTGTAATAACAAATCATCATGTAATTGAAAATGCTGATAAAATTTCTGTTACTTTATCCGGAGGGTCAGAATATGAAGCAGAGATTGTTGGCTCGGATATAACATCTGACCTTGCTCTTTTAAAATTGGATGGGTCGGATTTTCCTTATGCTGAATTGGGAACTTCAGAAGATCTTCTCATTGGCGAATGGGTTATAGCTTTGGGAAATCCATTTCAGCTTTTTTCTATTAGCAATAAACCATCTGCAAGTGTAGGTATTATATCTGCAACGAACATGGATTTTGGACGGTTAAAAAGTGGAAAGGTATTCCAAGATATGATTCAAACAGATGCAGCCATTAATCATGGAAACTCAGGTGGTCCATTGGTCAATGCTTTGGGGGAAGTCATTGGGATCAATACATTTATTTATACAGGATCAGATCATGCGCGAGGATCCGTAGGAATTGGATTCGCCATACCTATAAATTCTGCAAAACGAGTCGCGAAAGAATTAAGAACCACTGGACATGTGGATCGAGGCTATTCCACCGGATTGGTTGTTCAATCCGTGACTAAAAGTATTTCACG
>CAZCHA010000106.1:0-1116 GCA_964498175.1 uncultured bacterium | reverse complement strand
CATTAGGTATTTCTATGACCATACCATGGATTCTTTTTGGATTATTGGTTTTTTGTTTCAATTTTTTCAGGGATCCTATCCGAAATATTCCTGAAGGTGAAAACAAGATTTTAGCACCGGCAGATGGTAAAATTGTAAAGATAACAGATGTGAATGATCCTGATGTCGGAGCTGCTAAGTTAGTATCTATTTTCCTGAATGTATTCAATGTCCATACCAACCGAATGCCCATTGATGGTACTTTCACTGATATTAAATACAAAAAAGGAAAATTTTTAGCAGCTTTTGATCACAAAGCATCAGACGAGAATGAACAAACAGAAATAACGATTACATCGAAGGTTGGGCCTATTAAAGTAAAACAAATTGCGGGCCTGATTGCCAGGCGAATTATATGTTATGCGAATAAGGGCGAAAACATGGAAATCGGAGGTAGATTGGGATTTATTCGCTTTGGAAGCAGAACTGATTTGGTACTCCCAAAACATGTAAATTTATCCGTAAAATTAGGGCAAAAAGTAACTGGGAGTAAAACAATCATAGGTACTTTTGAATGAAAATTAATATAAAAAAGAAAAGAAGACCGCCCGGGTATTTTATCCCTAATATTTTGACATTGTTCAATATGTTTCTTGGGTTTCTTGCCATCGGACTTATATTGAATAATCAGCCCATAAAAGCAGGAGTTTTTATCATCATAGCTGGGCTCTTTGACGTTTTTGATGGGAAAATTGCTAGAATATTAGGTATTTCATCCCGATTTGGAGTGGAGTTTGATTCTATGGCAGATACCGTCTCATTTTGCGTGGTGCCATCTATTTTGGTATACTCGCTTTACGTGGATGGATTACCACCGCTGTTAGGTGGATTTATTAGTTTTATACCACTGATGTTTGGTACGATTCGATTGGCTAAATTCAATCTGGACGAAGAGCCTGGAAAACCAAAATCATATACGGTCGGGTTAACGACTCCTATTTCAACCATCACTTTATTTTCATACTTATTTTTTAATCATCAAATCGATGGTGATTTTGGTGATCCGAGAACGGCATTGATGCTGGTTGCGGGCCTTAGCTTTCTGATGATCAGCCCTATTCACTTTGCAAAATTTCC
>CAZCHA010000105.1:0-5265 GCA_964498175.1 uncultured bacterium | reverse complement strand
AGCCATCGACAATCATGGTACGACCTTTATGAGCTTCTCATTTTTAAATGGCAGAATTGGGAGTTATACAAATGAACTAAAAATTTTTGGGAAACAGGGTGACCCCTGTAAAACTTGCGGAGGCCTAATTAAGAAAATTAAGGTAGCCGGCAGAGGCACCCATATTTGTAGCACGTGCCAAAAGAAATATCGACCCAGAAAAACATAAATTGTGATTTATTATTAAAATTGATTATTATAATGCTTCAAAGGCTTGGATAAAGTCTATTTTAATATCATCAATTTTCTCACTCCCAACCGAACAGCGTATCATATTTTCTGGAATACCTAGTGCGAATCGTTCCTCCATAGTATTTTCAACATGACTCGCTAGTCCAGACTGATTGAGTTTCTGGTTTAATATTATTCCATGAGATCTTTTTTCATTATTTATTTAGCAATAATTATAGAGTTAAGGGTATAAAATAAGTAATTGCAGTTATAATAATTGCAGTTATAAAACCTTTTGCAATTATTATTAACGATTTAAATCTTTGCACTTTTAGGAAGGTAAAATTTCTTTCTCTCTGGTTTTTTACACCCATATTTTTTATTCCATAATAAGCATTCACTATACAGGTCTTATCAATGGCTTCAAATAATACTATACCCATAACTAATGATGGAAAAAAAACAAGAAGTCGTCGCTGCCCATCGTTATAAATAAATATGTATAAAACAGTAGCAATTGTTAAAAATAAGCTAAAATAACCAATATGTAGACGTCTACGGACTTCCCGGCCGCCTATATTTGGACAACTTTGCATTATTTAATTTATAGTTTAATTCTACTATCTTCTGTGGTTCAAGATATAGGTGTGAACATTTTTCCAATCTCTGAGTTACCATTTGCACGATACTTTTGACCTGTTTCTAAATCTTCGATTATCCATTTTGTGGGACACTTTGTTTTAATTATAAGCTTAATTGAGGTTTCTAATTCTTCAGCTTCTTCGCCATTTTTTAGTTTACGATACTTTTTCATTTATAAATATTCCTATCTCTATTTTTGATTTTTCATATTTAAAATTACACACCATCCCACAAACTCCCCTACAAATGTGGGGCTTTTGGTTGATTAAAATTCTAATCAATATTTTTATTTTAGATGATAGTTTTTACCCATCGAAATCTTATAAGGCTCGAATTAAGAATTACTTGATGCTGACCTGAATTATGGATTTGTTAGAACTAATCTCGTTGATAACATCTGCTGACGGCATTTTATCCAATTTCAGACTAGCAACAGCTGCGGCACTTCCATTAAAAATATTGTTTTCCATGTCTTCAATATTTATTTCCGCTTTGCGCAACGCATCTAACACAAAAGCAAGTACACCAACACGATTATAATGCCGAATCATCAAAATTGTGCCATCTTCGGTTTTATCTCGGGAGTTAACAGCGTTGATAGGTTTTCCTGTTTTGACCAGGGAATCAACAATGCGAACTACCTCGTCCGCAATAGCTTCAGAGGCTTGGTTCGTAGATGCAGCAATATGCGGCGTGCACGTAATCAGGCCAGCCAGGTCAGTTTGATCAAATTCAGCGAAACCAGAGCCAGGCTCATTCTCAAACACATCTAATCCCACGCGAAGAGCTTTTTCATCAATTGCTTTTCGTAACGCTGATGTATCAACAATCTTGCCGCGTGATGTATTTACAAAGATTGCTCCGTCTTTCATTTTACTGAAAAAATCGTTATTCAAAATTTGTTTTGTATCCGGTGTCATGGCCAGATGAACACTGACAATATCGGCGTTAGCTGCGACTTCGGCGATAGATTCACAATAAACCAAGTCAAGCTTATCTGCCTTATCAGGCGTTAATCTTCGAGACCAAGCAATGACATTCATATCTAGTCCCTTGGCGAGTTCTGCTAGTGCGCTACCGATAGAGCCCAAACCAATTATACCCAGAGTGCGCCCCTTTAAACCGGCTGCGTTTTGGTAGGTTTTCTTTTTCCACTTGCCACTTCGCAAATCTAAGCTAGCATCGACAATTTGGCGGTCACAGGCAATAATATGGCCAAGGGCCAGTTCCGCAACCGCATCAGAATTCTTTCCCGGGCAATTGGCAACATAGACACCGCTACTGCTGGCTTTTTCCAAGTCAATATTATTCACTCCAGCGCCAGCCCGAATGATAAGTTCTAGGTTATTTCCAGCTTCAATAGTTTCGGCGAACACTTTGGTTGATCGCACAATGAGAATATTAGTATTGTCTATTGCTTTGCTCAAATCTTCTGCTTTTAGATCCGGGTTAGATGTTATATCTGCGCCTATTGTTTCAAGCTCCGCAATTGCTTTGGGAGATAGTTTATCCGCAATTAATATTTTCATTTCTTTATATCACCTGTTTGAGCCACTTATTAGGACAACAATAAACTAAGCCTGACATTAGCAATACTTACTACCGAATACATTACCTTTAGTAATGAGTGCCCCAAACTAATTTTCTGGCTTTTTATTCACATACAAATTTACCCATCATCCCACAAACAAAAAACCCCACGAATGTGAGGGTTTTTGAATATTAATTAAAACTTATATGTTTGTCGATGTATAACAAAAAATAATTAAAAAATTGCCAATATTTTCATTAACATATGGGATATTTAATGAAGAGATTTGCATATAAGACTATCATTGGTATTTTTATACCATTTTTTCTTTTCGGACAAACTGTCACCGTTGATGCTCCGAGAGTGGTGCTTAAAAATATTGAATTCAATATCGTTTACTCCGGTAATTTTTCACAAACAGATGGTGTCTCTATCCTTGTAAACGGTCGTACAGTCTCTCCCAGCGGCATAACAAACGAATCAGCTTATTTTAATCAAATTTCCGTTTCTGAAAGTAGGGATGTTTCTATCCAGCTGATTCAGAGTGAACAATCAGTACACCAATTTAACCGAAAAGTTATTCCTGGTTGGGTTTCGATCCTTCCTCCTTTGATTGCTATCACACTATCATTTATTTCACGATCAGTTATCCCATCACTCTTTGCGGCTATTTGGTTTGGTGTTTGGTCGTTAAGCGGTTTCAGCATCGTTAAGCTGGTTCCTGCCCTTCTAGACTCTTTCTACCATTACACATTAAATACGATGATAGATCGGGATCATGCAATATTGATATTGTTTACATTGATGCTAGGCGGCATGGTGGGCATCATATACCGGAATGGGGGCATGCATGGTATTATACAACACCTGGTTAAAAAAGCTGACACACCTAAAAAGGGACAAATTGCCATTTGGCTATTCGGAGTAATTATTTTCTTTGATGATTATTCAAACACGCTCATTGTTGGGAATACGTCGAGGCTTCTCTGCGACAAACTAAAAATATCCCGACAAAAATTAGCTTATCTCGTTGATTCAACGTCTGCGCCTGTTGCTACGATAGCTATTATTACCACATGGATCGGATTTCAGGTTGGAATCATTGCAGATGCGCTACCAGGGCTGGACGGACTAAACGAGTCAGCGTATATGCTTTTTATTCATTCAATCCCTTATAGTTTTTATCCTTTTTTAGCCATTGTTATGGTTGGGCTTGTTGTAACATCCGGAAAAGATTTTGGCCCTATGGTTCAGGCAGAAGAAAGAGCAAGGGCGGGAATAAAATACACACCTAATATGGAAGAGCTGGAGTCAAATGCCGGTGAGGAGAATGATGAGCTTTTTGTAAAACAAAATATCAACCAAAGAGCACGAAATGCCATTATCCCAATTGCTGTATTGGTGTTTTCTATGTTTTATTTCATTTTCACATCAGGGGAAGGGGAAACAATAAAAGATATTATAGGCAGTTCTGATACTTTTGGTGCTTTAATGCATTCCACTTTATTAAGTGCATTGGTCGCTGCCGGATTGTCAATTGGACAAGGCATCTTAAATGTAAATGAGACACTGGATGCCTGGTTTAGCGGATTAAAATTTATGCTCATGGGACTCTTAGTTTTATTGTTAGCATGGGCGCTCGCAGACATTTCAAAGGATCTCCAGACAGCTGATTATATTGTTTCAACATTGGGTGATACAATTCCCATGTCTATTTTGCCTGCAATTGTATTTATTATAGCTGCAGCGACAGCTTTCGGATCCGGATCCAGTTGGGGAGTAATGGCCATTCTCATGCCATTAGTAATACCATTAACCTGGGCTGTAATGAAAAATGGTGGCGGAGCTACACCTGAAAATATGCATATTATGTATTCTACAATTGCCTGTGTTTTAACCGGTTCTGTATGGGCAGATCATTGTTCACCTATTTCTGACACTACTATTTTAACATCTATGGCATCCGGATGCGAACTTATGGATCATGTTAGAACACAAATGCCCTATGCTGTTTCTGCTGGATTAGCAGCATTACTACTGGGAACATTACCCGCCGGATTTGGCTTCCCGTGGTGGATCCTACTCTTGCTTGGAATTGGTTCACAGGTTATAGTTGTAAAATTGTTTGGGCAAAAAACGAGTTAGCCATTTTCTTCTATCATATGTACAGCGTACGATCTGATGTTTTTTGTTTATAAATGGTCATTTTGTTAGATTCAATGACAGAATTGGAGTCTGAAATGAAAAAATTAATTCCTTTTTTATTGCTATTAATTGCCGGGTGTTCCAGCGATCCTGTTAACATGGATGAAGTATTATATGAAAGGGCTGGGCAATATATTACAAATGATAATTTCCATTCATTTTTCTTTTTCAATCAAAAAGTTTACAATGGTCCAGCCTATAACCTACACCGCAACGGAGAAAAGAAAGAAGCGGGGCAATTAAAAAACGGGTTTCAAACTGGTGTATGGAATGCCTGGGACGATAAGGGGAATAAGTGGTATACAGGTTCTTATGAAAATGGACGTGAACATGGTAAATGGATCGGGTACCATGCGAACGGAGAAAAAAAATATGAAGGGAATTATGAGAATGGTCTTCAGGAAGGGAAATGGATTTATTATAGTAAAAAAGGTGTGAAAAATCTGGAAGAAATTTACTATTCATGCACCAAAAATTGTGCGGATTCACACTATAAACAGAATTGCCCAAGAGAAGGTAAGGTTAAGGAATCTAAAAAATTCTAAATAATACAGGTCTGCTCTATGACCAAAGATGATTCACCAACTTAAAGTCAATGAGGTGCTATCGCTGTCACCGTGATTGTGGTTATCATGATCATGCTCTTTCTCGTGTTCACATCCAGTAAAGATTGCCAG
>CAZCHA010000104.1:0-5296 GCA_964498175.1 uncultured bacterium | reverse complement strand
ATTTGTGCAACTTTAATAACAGCAGATGTCAGTTCTGAAATTTCTTTACCATCCAGATTGCCAACACTGGCATGACTTTCAGCCCCGCTGTCAGGCCCAAGGTTGTAAATACTTTGTGCATATAGAATCAGTAGACAGAACTCAAGTATCAATGCCCCAATAGATAAATAGGTCATGATGCCAATATGATCCGGATCCAATGTGGCTATAATGGATCGAAATCCTACAATAACAAGTAAAAATGCTGCACCACCATAGACCATGGCTGTTCTGGCATTCATATCTGATCTAATATTCATTTTATTTCCTTTTTTTATGTTGAATTATTCTGAAACTTCAATTGAAAAATCGAAAGATGTTGTTGTTCCGCAGTCTGCCGCTTGCACTCTTACGGCGTGAGTCCCGATATATGTTGAATCCGGAGGTGTTCCAGATAACTTGTATTCTGAATAATTGACTGATAGCCAATTTGGTTTTGTGGGGACGGAAAATGTAATTACATCGCTATTATCATCATTGATGGCAAACTGAAAATTGTACTCTTCTCCAACTGTGGCAGTAGTATCCACTGATTCGGAATTAGTGAATTCAGGAGCAAAATTTTCATCTACACTGATTGTAAAAGTTAAGGTAGTATCTTTTGGAACATTCGGACGATCATCCTCAATGGTTAAAGAAACGGTTCCGCTAGAGCCGATATCACTCTCTGCTGGTGTTCCTGATAAAACACCGCTGCTACTTATATTCAACCAATCCACATTATTATCATAGGTGAGAGTTACATTATCGCCATCGGGGTCAGACCAGTTTATATCAAAGTAATACTGGCAGCCATGATTGATGGTCTCTAATATGCTGTTTGCATTTGAAAAGCTAGGGGCGTCGTTGGGATCAACGGTAATTGTAAATTCTTGAGTTGCAGTCAATGGGTTCCCTGCCCTGTTATCATTGAGAGTTAAACTGAAAGTTAGTGTCTGGTTCACATAGGATGTTGGCAGGTATCCTGATACTGTGCCATTGGTTCCGCTCGAGTTTGGTATGAAAGTTAACTCAGAATCAAGATTAGATGCCGTTGCTTCCAAAGTACTGTAATCCACACTATTCGGATCGCTCCAGTAAATTGTCCATGATAAATTTCTTTCTTCTTCCCATTCAACCTGTGTATTTGATGTAGTAAAATAAGGTTCTTGGTTTGGTTTCACAAAAATACTAAAAGTCTGTTTTAATGTATCAGGGTCCACTGGTCTATTATCAATTAATGTTATATCAAATTCTACATAGTCTTCGGCATAGTCGTTTGGGATAGTGCCAGAAACTTCGCAAGAAGTGGCAGAGTTCTGCTCAAATGATAGTTCGTATGAATTCCATTCTACAGTGGCAGTAACTACATCAAATGAATTAGGATCATTAAAATAAATAGTCCATGAATCTGCAATCAATTCATCCCATTCATTTTCTAAACTTGATGAAAATTCAGGAGCACTATTGTCTCTTACATTGAGATTGAATTCCTGAGTGATAAATAATCCACCTTCATCTGTAAGTTTTAAACTAAATGATAGGTTAGGGTTTGCAGAATCAGGAGTGCCTACAAGTTTATTTCCATTCACTGAAATCCAATCAGGGTTATTGACCAATGTTAATGTAGAATTATATGTTAAATCAGTATCTCCCCATTTTATTTCACCTGACTCATAGGGCATTCCTATGTCCGCTAAGCCTGAATATACATTAGAATTGTCCCAAGTTGGATTCTCATTTATGTTTGTTATTTCTACACTGACTGTGAGTGGTCCTGTTTCCGAACTGGGGCTATCATCTGTAATCACCATTGACACATCACACGTTGTACTGGCTCCATTTTGCGAATGGAGTGTTTCATAATCAATATTTGCACCTTCCAAAAGTACAAGTTTCCATACCCCGGAAGAATCTTGCAAAACAGTAAAAATACTTTTGTCATTCCCGTTTATTTTTTGAGATTTTATTTCAACAGTTTTTATTTCATCATCAGGATTTGCATCAACAACTTCAATAATTCCTAATGTAGTGTTGGTACCCTGCAGGTTTTCTGGTAGCTGGCCAACTTTATCTCCACTAAACTCTATTTCCCAAGCCATGCTGCCTATGGGCTCACTTGCTTTAAGATCTTGAGTGTTGCCAGGCAATGCAAGTTCAACATCTTCACAGCTTAGTACAAAAAGGTACAGTAGCAATGATGTAAATTTGAAAAAATGTCTTAATCTTAATTTCATAGGTAAATTGTGCTCTTAGTCGTAGTGGATTTTAGCCATCAATATATTTGTATATTCTACGCCATTTCTACTCATGTGCGTAATATATAGGGCATACTAATTAATGTTTGGTTATTTAAACTGTCCTCAGATTATCCAAATTTAAACTGTTCCAGTAGGATTGTGTTAGTAAAAAACCACTTTTAATTCCACTTAGCAACAGTTGTTAAATCCGTATAGATTAAGCACCAATGGATTCCAAATCCACCATTAGCGCATTTATTCGCTCCTGATCTTTGTAAGGCTCGGATTTTACAAAAGATTCTATATCCATACCTGTCATAGCTCGAGCTTCTTTTAATTTTTGATCAGCCATTTCTTTATCTTCTTGCTTTAAATAGGCCAAAGCCATGTAAAAAAGGTGCGCTTTCAGCACTTTTACTTTTTTATAACTTGTTATTGCCTTGTCATAGTTTCCTAACCAGTAATGACAAAGAGCCTCTGCACCAAAAAGTAGATCGTGAGAAAAGGGGTCCAGTCTCATTGCTCGTTCCAATTCACCAAGAGCTTTCTCAAATTCACTAAAATAAATCAGCATAGTTGCATATCTGCATATGATAAATACATCACTGGGGCATAGCTCACGTGCTTTCTCAAAATGATATTTCCCCATATCATAATCTCTTTCAAACCACAGCTTCAGTGCCCCAATAACGCGGTGGACTTCAGGCTCATTGGGGTCAAGTTCTAAGGCTAGATTGGCCGACTCTATAGCCTTGGTGAATAAATCAGGATCTGGGTCATCTTCCCAATCAGATAGATTACTTAATGAACAGGCTCTCCAGGCATGAGCCCGTGCGTAAGAAGGTTCAGAAGCAATGGCCTGTTCAAATAATTTCACTGCATTTTTAATATTATCCTTGACCACATTACCCTTTTTAGCATACTCCAAACCTTGCAGAACTAAATCGTATGCCGCCATATTCTCCGGCCTCTTTGCTGCCAGTGTGTTTAAAGAATCTGCTTCAACTCGGCCTACAATTGTTGCAACAATTTCTTCGGCTATTTTATCCTGTACATCAAAAATTTCTTCGACAGAAAGATCATAATTGTCTGACCAGATGGATTTTTCATTCTCCGTAGAAACCAATTTTGCATTGATACGCATTTTGGGTCCAAGCTTTCTCACGCTACCGTGGATAATATATCTTACGCCAAGTTCTTTCCCGATTTCTTTGAAACTTTTTGACTTTTCTCTGTAAGCAAAGCTGGCATGACTTGAGATAACCACCAGTTTGTTAAATCGAGCGAGCATGGAAAGCAGGTCTTCAGAGAAACCTTCACAGAAATATTCCTGCTCTTCATCATTGCTAAGGTTTTTGAAGAACATTACCGCTACAGAACCAGGTTCAGCTTCTTTTACTTCTGTATGAATTTTTTCAGAATCCTGAGTAAATCTTGGTGTACCTTTATTCTGAATAACGTGGAAGGCCTGGATAGGAAATTCGATATTTTTTAATTCCAGATCGCCTGCATCTTCGAAAGAAACCATAATCTTCCGGTTAATCATATCAAACACGGTCTTCGACACGCAGATTCCTGCTGGCTTGGCAGCCGCTTCCAGACGGGCAGCAATATTGACTGCATCACCGAATAGGTTGTCATCCGTTACCATCACATCCCCAATGTTGATGCCCACACGAAACGTCATCTGATCTGATTCCGCCTGGTCCACATTCATTGTTTTCATCTTTAGCTGAGTCGCAACCGCTGCTTCCGCCGCTTTGATGGGGCTGGAGAACTCAGCAATTACACTATCACCGGCGCTTCCAAAAATAATGCCGTCATACTCATCAATAATAGCATCGATCGCTTCCCGGCGCTCTTTTAATATCTTTAATGTATTCACTTCGTCAGTGCCCATCATTTTACTGAAGCCTACCACATCAGAAGCAAATATCGTTGTTAGTTTCCGGTCCATAGTGTTTTTAAAAAATTAATCCAGGTTCAAAAATCTAGACAGGGTAATTTTTTATATTTCCCATTATAATTATGTATAAGTTATTTTAATCTACCAAAATATTACTAAACAAAAAACCTAGTACTCCAAAAGAAAACTGATTTGTCAGAATTTTTTTATGCTCTGTTTATTTTGATATTGGTTCCTATAAATTTCAAAGATGAAAGACACCCATTTAATCCTTGGTATAATCTATTTATCCTATATGGTGCCATTACAAAGCTCCGATGGTGAAATAAAAAAATTTAATACCTATATTAACGAATCCATTTCTGATGCAAATATTGCAGGAATGGCCGTGGCTATCGTGTCCGGTGATTCAATACTCTTCACACAGGGTTTTGGCTACTCAAATATCCAAACAAAAGAGCCATTTACTCCAAATACTGTGATAAATATTGCTTCGATCAGCAAAACCTTTGTGGGTGTAGCTCTCATGAACCTGGTAGAAAACGGACTAATCAGCCTGGATGAAGATGTAAATACTTTCATCCCTTTTCAAGTCCTAAACCCACATTTACCTGAATCAATTATTACACCGCGGCACCTCATGAGCCACTCATCAGGAATAAAGGATGACCAGAAAGTTTACCTCCCATCCTATCACTATGGTGGCGACTCACCCACTCCCTTAGGTGAATTCCTTGCAGATTATTTATCTCCGAATGGAACACACTATTCAAAAAATAATTTTACAAAATCCAAACCTGGGGAAAACTTTGTGTACTCAAATATCGGAGCTGGGCTTGCGGGTTACATCGTAGAACGTGTTTCCGGGAAACCCCTGAACATCTTTACCCGGGAGATAATATATAAACCCCTGGGCATGAACAATACCTGCTGGTTCCTGTCCGAAATGGACCTTGCAAAACACAGCCGATTGTATGAATCTAAAAATAATAATATGCTATTAGATAACATAGATCTGTACGGACTAACCACCTACCCCGATGGTGGAGTAAGAACCACTGTTGCTGATTTGTCCTATTACCTGCTCTGCATCATGAACAAGGGTGTGTATAAGGAAACACGGATCTTAAAT
>CAZCHA010000103.1:1409-5380 GCA_964498175.1 uncultured bacterium | reverse complement strand
ATAACAATTTGTTTTTCGAAGATCCATTCCAGTTGAATTCAACTCTATCATCAGAGCATCTTGAATCCAGCCTTGCTCTGTATGATTCTCTCTTGATTTCTCTTCCAAAATCTCCCCTTTTGGCAGAAGCATATTTCCGCCTAGCCGAAATAAAATATAGAATCCTCCACGATTTTGATCAGGCATACAATCTGCTTCATAAAGCTATCCAAAATAAACCGGATAAGAGATTAAGATTGAAGATTGTGTTAAGAATTGCAGATGTATTAATGGCAAAAGGACAATCAAAAGAAGCTTTAACGTTTTTAAAAAGACAATTAAAGCAAAACTATTTGCCTGCAATTGAACAAAAAATGATACTGGTCCACTTTTTAACGGATGATCCTGACTCCACCATAAAAATTGTTCAATCATCATTCATAACCATGAGTCCTATTGATCCATCTTTCAATGATCTGATGGAACTGAAAAATATCCTTACACAATATTATAACAATGATCCTTCTGAGAAAATAACCTTTCAACATTTTCTAAAAGCAGAATGGTATTTAAGACAACGGAAAATCGGTGATGCAATCCGGGAGTTAAATTTTCTTTCGAATCAGGATTCTTTGGCAGCTATCGCCCCTTTAGCCATGCTTCGAAGGGGACTTTTACATTATAGACTCAAAGAATATGACAAATCACTGGATTTGGCACACTCTCTTGATGGGACTCCGTTGGAAGATCGAGGTATCATCTTGGCCGGACAAATCTACGAAACAAAATATTTAGATGTTGAAAAAGCCATGGAACAATACATGCGAATCCTAGATGAATTTCCCGAATCCATTTTTTCTGAACCCATTCGGTATCACATACGGACACTGCAACAAACGGAAAGTTAATGAAACAGTTAATTCTACTTCTCTCTATCTCATTCGTCTTCGGACAAAAAATCCTTATTCCAATGGATCAGTCACAGAACGACCATTTAAAAGCATATGGTATTGCCTATTTCACATTAACAAAAAATACTACAATTGAATGGCTGTTAAATTACCGTGGTGGTTCCTTTTTGGTTGACGCGCATCAATTTGTTCAAACAGAGTGTAGAATTCGTGGAGTCACTTTTGAACCAATAAATGTAAATGATTTGGTTAATATTTATTCAGAAATAGACCAAGGTAATATGGATATTGTTCTCTTGGAAAAGAAACCGAAAATTGCTATTTACACACCACCTAACAAACAACCCTGGGATGATGCTGTAACATTGGCGCTTAATTATGCAGAAGTGGATTATGAAACACTTTGGGATAATGAAGTTCACTTGGGGAAATTAGCAGATTATGATTGGCTCCATTTACATCATGAAGATTTTACAGGGCAATACGGAAAGTTTTACCGCAGTCATCACAACGCCCAATGGTATCGGGATCAGCAAAGACAATTTGAATCTGTAGCCACTAATTTAGGATACCCCAGTGTCCACGAACAAAAGAAAGCCATTGCGCGGAATATTAAAAATTATGTGGGCAATGGTGGATTTCTTTTTGCCATGTGCTCCGCCACAGACTCATACGACATTGCACTTTCCATGGAAAATGTAGATGGGGCACATTCCGTTTTTGATGGTACACCCATCGATCCCAACCTTCATTCAAAATTGGATTATTCGCTACCATTTGCTTTTACTGGATTCAAACTTTTACCGGATCCCATGGTATATGAATTTTCTGATATTGATATTCCACCCAGCCATAATCCCGTAACTCGTGGAGCAGAAGCAGATTACTTTTCACTATTTGAATTTTCCGCAAAGTATGATCCGGTGCCCACCATGCTTACCCAAAACCATGTGACCATTGTGAAAGGATTCATGGGACAAACAACTGGATTCCATAAAGATAGAATTAAAAATCATATTGTGATCATGGGGGAAGACCCTGCATCAGATCAGGTAAAATATCTGCACGGAAACTTCGGGAAAGGGACGTTCACTTTTTATGGTGGGCATGATCCGGAAGATTATCAACATTTTGTTGGAGACCCGCCAACAGATCTATCACTACATCGAAATTCACCAGGTTATCGACTAATCCTAAATAATATTTTATTCCCTGCTGCTCGAAAAAAAGAACGAAAAACTTGATTCACATTCGCGAAGGGTCACTCCAGGAATGCGTGGATTTATCATTCAAAATCCCCGAATTCAGCTCTCCCTACAAAATAGAAGAATATAAAAAACGGTGTGCAGGAAAGTATCTTGCTCTTATTGCTGAAATAGATAATCAACCGGTTGGATTTAAAATTGGATATGACCGATTTAAAAATGGCAGCTTTTATAGTTGGATGGGTGGCGTTTTACCAAAATTTCGCCGAATGGGAGTTGCTTATTCTCTAGCAAATTTCCAAGAGAAATGGGCAGCCGAAAACAAATTTAGTTTAATATTATTAAAGACACGGAAAAAACATGACGGAATGATAGCATTTTCCTTAAATCGTGGTTTTATAATTACAGAAGAAACTCAAATAACTCCAGCTGAAGAAACTCGCATCTGGATGGAAAAATCATTAAACTGCTAAGGATATTAAGTTATGCTAAATCCAAATTCTTTCTTTGTGTTTCTTAGTGAAGTTCGTGGCAAATTAAAATAGTGTGGATTCAAAAAACAATTACTCTTTCTCCCAAGTCTCGCGGATTTCACATCATCACCCATGATGTTTTGGAAAATATTCCTGAATTAAAGGATTTAAAAACAGGGATTCTTCAATTATTTATAAAACATACATCCGCTTCCTTAACCATTAACGAAAATGCGGACCCAACTGTGCAGACTGATTTAGAATCTCATTTCAATATGCTTGCACCAGAAAACCAAAGTTATTACCAGCATACTTTCGAAGGGTCTGATGATATGCCCGCTCATTTGAAAGCATCTCTATTAGGATCGTCAGTTTCAATACCGATAACAGATGGAAGACTCAACTTGGGCACGTGGCAAGGAATTTATCTCTGTGAACACCGGAACCGTGGATCTGACAGAAAATTGATTATAACGATCCAAGGATCAGTATGATAAAAGCATTAAATACTCTTGAAGCAATTGGAAATACACCTATCGTTAAATTGAATAAGGTTGTACCAGATCATGCGGCGGATGTGTGGGTGAAATTAGAAGGGGGTAATCCCACAGGTTCATACAAAGATCGAATGGCCCTAGCTATTATCGAAGGTGCAGAAATCCGGGGGGATTTGAAACCGGGGATGACTGTGGTGGAATATACCGGTGGAAGTACGGGCTCCGGACTTGCGTTTGTTTGTGCAGTGAAAGGATACAAATTTCATGTGGTTTCTTCCGACGCTTTTGCTAAAGAAAAGTTGGATACTATGCGGGCCTTTGGCGCTAAACTCGAAGTAATTCATAGTCCATCCGGCAAAATCAATTCGTATCTTATTAATCAAATGGTTGATCGCGCCAAAGAATTGGCCACGAAGGATGATTATTTTTTTTCGGACCAATTAAAAAATGCTGACATCATAAAAGGCTTCGAGAAAATGGGGCGAGAAATCCTGGAACAAATAGACGGTTCCATTGATGCATTCACCTGTTCCGTAGGTACGGCCGGGGCATTTATGGGTGTCTCCAATATTTTATTGGATTCTAACAAAGACATAAAGACCGTGGCTTTAGAACCTGCTTCCGCAGCTTATTACTCTAAAAATCAATCCGATGGAGATCACCATGTGGAAGGTATTGGGTTGGGGTTTGCACTCCCTTTATTAGATAAGAAAAATTACCATGAAGCCAGAGGAATAGAAGAATCTGAAGCGAGAGAAATGGCAAAACTATTAGCCAGTGAAGAAGGGATCTTTGGAGGCACATCCAGTGGGTTGAATGTGGTAGGCGCCATTCAATTAGCTGAAGAACTGGGAAAAGGTAAAACAGTAGTTACAATTGCTGTTGATACAGGTTTGAAGTATTTAA
>CAZCHA010000103.1:0-1309 GCA_964498175.1 uncultured bacterium | reverse complement strand
GTTGCCCGGAGCATATCTTCAGCCGGGATATCAAAAAACCGCGAAAGATTCACTACCGAAAAAAGAACATCACCAATCTCTTCTTTAAAATTTTCCATATCTCCGGTTTTGTGAGCTGATTTCAATTCATCTATTTCCTCATGAAGTTTTGCCCAAACATCATCCACATTATCCCAATCAAATCCAGCATAGGCCGCTTTTTGTTGGAGCCGTTGAGCTCGAGTAAGTGCTGGTAACGCCAAGGGAACACCATCCAATCTGGATTTTCTATTTTTCTCTACATGTTTTGTGGCTTCCCAATTTTGTTTGGCTTCAAAGGCAGCACCCGCTTTTTTATCCCCAAAAACGTGCGGGTGGCGCCGGACCAGTTTTTCATTCACTGTGTCCAATGTATTAGAAATATTGAATTTTGAACCTTCCGATGCAATTTGTGACTGTAGTGCTACATGAAGCAATATATCACCCAATTCTTCCTGGAATGTATCAAAGTCACCCTTGTCCACGCTTTCCATTACTTCATATGCTTCTTCAATAAAATAAGGGAGCAATGATGCATGCGTTTGTTCTTTATCCCAAGGGCACCCATCTGGCCCACGAAGTTTTTCAACGATCTCCAAAAGTTTAATAAACTTGTCTGCAGCATCTGGTTTATTCATTTAAGTCCCAAAAAGTTTATGCCAGTTTAATTGGCTTAATAAATTATTTTCTATTTTTGTCATTTCTATTTTTTCTTTTTCTGATTCGTCATTAAACCCAACCAAATGTAGGCATCCGTGTATGATGAGCCTTGCTACTTCTTTTTCATAGGATTCTCCAAAAGAGATAGCATTCTCATTTGCTCGTGGAAGGCTAATATAAATTTCACCTTCTACATCTTTTTCATCATATTCATTTAATCTAAAAGCTATCACATCTGTCCAATGATCCCTTTGGAAAAATTCTTTCTTCAGATTGGACAACAATTCATCAGATCCAAAAATAAAGGAGATGTTTCCACCGGTGGTTTCATATTTATTTAAGACCGATTTAGCTAAATATATAACTAATTTTTTATTAGGCCATTCCAACGTTGGATCGCAGTCCACAGAAACAATGATCATGCAGGAGCAGTGCTTTTAGGACCATCGGGGTATTCTACCCGAATATGATAAATTCCCCGTAATACAGGTAACATTCCCGTGGTACCATCCACGGTTCCCTTGATCTTATTCAATTCGTCTAACGTGAGGGGACATTCGTTCAATTGACCATCATCAATGCGTCCCTTAATAATCTTATCGATCATAGCTTCGATCTTGAAAATATCCGG
>CAZCHA010000102.1:3247-5398 GCA_964498175.1 uncultured bacterium | reverse complement strand
AGAACCTCCACCGTACAATTTTTTACATGGTTATGTATCTGGCGAATAGTTTCAGCCCAAATGGATGCACCATAGTCATTTTTCAAATCATCTCGATCTACTGAGGTGATAACTACATGTCTTAAATTCATTTTTTTAACAGCCATGGCTGTGCGAAACGGCTCCATAGAATCATCATAAACTGGTTTGCCCGTTTTTACAGAACAAAATCCACAGGCACGAGTACAAATATCACCCAGAATCATAATTGTAGCAGTCCGTCGATCCCAACATTCATAAATATTAGGACACCGTGCTTCTTCACAAACGGTGTTGAGTTTATTGGATTGAACAACATCATTTACAAATTTGTACCCATCCGTTATTTGAAAACGAATTTTAGGTTTAAACGATTTTTTTAACATTTCAGACATCTTTCTTTTGAAACAAGTAAATCATATACTGGCGATACTTTCTGAATTGGTCACTATCAATCAACTCCAATTGATTCAATTTTGATTCAATTTTTGGTGCAATCATCTTCTCTATTACTGCTGCAGTTTTGGGGTAATTTTTTTTCGAAGAATATATTCCATATTCTATGGCTGGATTAATAAACCTACCTATGAAGTATTTACCATAGTCTAAGGTTGGCATGGTGTTTTCAGTCTGATCAAATTCGCGAATCAATTCAAATCCATGTTCTCTAGCGCTATTAAGATATTTTTCTTTATCATGAGATGACTTTAAATGGAGATTATTAGTCTCATCTCTAAAATAAACAAAATAATCCGAAACTAATAAGTATCCATCAGATTTTAATGTTTCCCGTGCTTTTTGAAAACCACGATCTATTTTTATATAACAGGCACTTTCACTCTCTAAAATGAGGTCATATTCATTTAAAGGATTAAATTTTTCAAATTTGCAATGATGAAATATCATAGCATCATCAAACTTTTCAGCAATAACGGATTTTTGAAATTCATCCGGAGATAGTGCTTCCACTAAATATCCCATTTTCTGAAGATAATCTGCGTTACCGCCAATACCGCATCCTACATCTAAAATAGATTTAACATTTTCAGGAATAAAAGAAGCTAAATGTTCAATGTATCGATTTTGGGCATCTTTTATTTCTTGCAACGTGACTTTATCTAAATCAACAGACTCCGGGTGATCCCAAAACCCATAATGGAGATAAGGAGACTGGATCGTTTCGGAATAAAGTTTTAATACGTGATCAATAGGCATCAAAGCACCTGTCTTAAATCCATTGTTTCTAAATAATACCGAATTCGTTCTATAAATTTTGCACCGCCAGCACCATCAATGAGACGATGATCAAATCCAAGAGATAACATCATCATACTTCGAATCGCTATGGCATCGCCTTGGGGAGATTCCACAACAACAGCTTGTTTCTTAATGGCGCCAACTCCTAAAATTCCCACATTGGGTTGATTAATGATAGGTGTTCCGATTGTTACACCAAAGACACCAAAATTTGAAATTGTAAATGTGGATCCTGTTAATTCATCAGCAGAAATTTGTTTATTTCGTGTTCGATTTGCTACATCATTTACGGTTCTACATAATCCCAAGAAATTCTTTTCTTCACAATTAAACATGGCTGGAACCATGAGCCCATTTTCAATGGAAACCGCGAGTCCTATATTAATATTTTTATGATAGGTAACAGACGTTCCCAAAAGGGATGAATTCATTTCAGGGAAATCTTGAAGCGCTTTTACAACAGCATCAACCATAAAAGGTGTGTAAGTCAGTTTATACCCTTCTCTCAACAAAAAAGCATTTTCATTTTCATTAACAAAATCCACAATGGATGTCATATCCACTTCAGTCATCACATATACATGAGCTGATGTTTCAATACTTTTCTTCATATGATCTGCAATGAGTTTTCGCATGTGATGCATTTCTTCTGTTCGCCCAGGCAGAAAAGATGAATTAGCAAGCGGATCAGGTGAAGAAGTTGAAGTTTTCTCCACGCCTTGTGTTTGTATAGTTTTATAGTTTTCAATGTAATTTAATACATCTTTTTTGGTTACACGCCCACCACGTCCTGATCCTGATATTTGTTCCAGTTCGTTCAACGGGATACCTTCCTGTGATGCTATTTTTAATACGACAGGTGTATAAAATTTCTTG
>CAZCHA010000102.1:1869-3147 GCA_964498175.1 uncultured bacterium | reverse complement strand
GATGAAATATCAACTAAACTTTCATCCGTTTCGATCCTGGCAATGACAGTTCCAACATCAACCACATCATTTTCTAGCGCCAATATTTCTACAATAATCCCAGCTTCCAAACTAGGAATTTCCGAATCAACTTTATCTGTTCCAATTTCAAGAAATAATTCATCCTTTTCAACAGGATCGCCCACCTTTTTACGCCATTCAAGAATCGTTCCTTCAGTGATCGATTCACCCATCTTTGGCATGACTACATCTACTAACATTAATACTCCAATAAATTATTTAACGCTTCAATAATTTGATCTGTTTGTGGCAGAATTTCAATTTCAAGTACCGAACTATACGGGATATGACAATCCTTGGCAGCGACTCTTTTTATTGGACCATCCAGATTTTCAAATAGATCTTGAGAGACTTTTGCTACAATTTCTGCACCCACTCCACCTGTTAATGTGTCTTCATGAACAATCAATAATTTTCCTGTTTTTTTAACAGAGCTATAAATAGTTTCCCAATCAATTGGGTTGAGCGTTCGGATATCAATCAAATCAATTTGCCCTTGGTCCATTTCGCTTATTTTAATCGCTTCAATACATTTTTGAACCATAGCCCCCCAAGCAACGATTGTTAATTCATCTCCGTCTTGAATCAACTTTGCTTTCCCAAATGGTAATATATAATTATTATCTGGTTCAGGAGATGATGCATATCCCTGACGATAAAGACCTTTATGCTCAAAAATCATCACTGGATCATCCATCCGACAAGCCGCTTTTAATAATCCTTTGGCATCAGCGGCATTTGATGGATATGCCACCAAGATCCCTGGCATATGGAAAAAGTATCTATCGATGGATTGGCTATGGTAAGGTCCGCCATGAATGTATCCGCCTACAGGAACTCGGATAACAACAGGGCAATTCCATTCATTATTGGATCGATATCTCATAGTGATCAATTCATTCTGAATTTGCATCATGGCTGTCCAGATATAATCACCAAATTGTATCTCAACCACTGGTTTATATCCCGTGACTGCCATGCCAATTGCCGTACCCACTATGGATGATTCTGCTAGAGGTGAATTAAATACACGGTCCTTTCCAAAAGTGTCAGACAACCCTTTTGTTGCTGTGAATACACCTCCTTTTGGATCCGCAATATCTTGACCATAAATTACCATTTTATCATTCCGGGCCATTTCTTCTTTTAACGCATGGTTAACTGCATCAACTATAACCACCTTATTCCCCATAGGGTTTAAATCTGGCTCATCCATGG
>CAZCHA010000102.1:0-1769 GCA_964498175.1 uncultured bacterium | reverse complement strand
GATTTATGAGTAGAGATAGCATACTCATTATCCTGAATATGAAAAATGACAGGTGCTTTTGCATTGCTGGCCCAATTTAATGCCTCGTGAAAATCTCCCTGACTTGTGGTCCCTTCACCTGAAGATACGTAAACAACCTCTCTTGTTTTTTCCATTCGGCGAGCCAGAGCACATCCTACCGCCTGCAGATATTGTGTTCCCGTTGGACTCGATTGGCTCACAATTCTCAATTGTCTATCACTATAATGCTGTGGCATTTGACGACCACCTGAGTTAGGATCTGCCTCACGCGCAAGAAATCCAAGCAGTTGTGCCTTCGAGGTCATCCCCAATCCTAAACAATAAGCGCCATCACGATAGTAAGGATAAGACCAATCTACCCCAGGTCTAATGGCCACGGCCGCTGCCATTTGCGATGCTTCATGACCAGAACAACCCATATGAAAAAATGCTTTACCTTGCTTCAACATAATCACCATTTTAGTATCCAATTCCCGAGCAAGAACCATGGTCTTATAAATATCTAAAACCTGTTTTTTTGTAAATCCGTGGAGTCGAGCCATTAGCACTCTCCTTTTATAAAATATTTATTGAATTTTTTAATTACCACATTTTTGACATTGTTATTATTCTGGGTTTTTCCCAATAATTGTTCCATGGATGTAACGCCATGATCAAAAATGCCACAAGGGATGATACCATCATAAAATGAAAGATCGGGATTCACATTCAGGGCAAAACCATGCATAGTCACCCAACGACTAATTCGAACGCCCAATGCAGCAATTTTTTCATCCCCTACCCAAACACCTGTCAAACCATCATTCCGTTGTGCAATAATTTTGAATTCAATTAAAGTATCAATCAAAACTTGCTCCAAAGTCCGCATGTACCAGCTCACACTTTTTTTATAATTGGACAGATCCAAAATGGGATAACCCACCAATTGTCCCGGACCATGAAAGGTAATATCGCCACCACGCTCAATATTGAAAACATCTACCGATTCATCTCGGCTCTGGAGTAAATGATCCTTATCCGCATTTTTTCCCAGCGTGTAAACGGGGTCATGTTCTACAAGAATTAAGGTATCTTCAATCTCACCACGGATGCGTTGTTGCTGCATCTTTATTTGGAGATCCCAAACAGCCTTGTAGGATTTTCGTCCCATGTTTTGAATAAGGATTTGATCTGTTTGTGTTTCAATCATGTTTACTGGTGTATTGCCGATCCAAAAGCATCCAGCGCAGCTTCCATTATTGCTTCAGATAATGTTGGGTGAGCATGAGTCGTCATAGCAATTTCTTCCCAGGTTGTTTCTAGTGATTTCGCCATGCCCAATTCAGCAATGAGTTCAGTAGCTTCAGAACCAACAATATGGGCGCCGAGCAATTCACCATATTTAGCATCAAAAACCAGTTTTACAAATCCGGTCGTATCCCCAACTGCTATGGCCTTGCCACTGGCTTGGAATAAGAATTTGCCAACCTTCACATCACACCCCGCATCCTTCGCCTGGGTTTCTGTCATTCCTAATGAGCCTACTTGCGGCTGGCAATATGTACATCCGGGAATGTTCGTATAATCTACCGGTTTGGTAGAATATCCTGCTGTATGATTGGCAGCAACATGTCCCTGTGCAGACGCTACATGTGCCAGCCAAGGCGGGCCGGACACATCACCAATGGCATAAATAGTTGGAATATTGGTTTGGTTAAATTCATTAATGGTGATTGCACCCCGATCGGTGACAATCCCCAATTCTTCTA
>CAZCHA010000101.1:0-5483 GCA_964498175.1 uncultured bacterium | reverse complement strand
ACCATAGCAAGTCCGCCAGTGAAAACATTTAATGGACGAAGAAGTTTAATGTGGTAGAAAAATGTGTTCATTATTTTGAATTAATTGGTCTCTAAGTTTGTCGAAGAGTTCAATTAATTTACCAAGGATATATTGATTTATAATTTATTATAAAATGAACCGACCGTTTGACAGATTCAAGGAATGGTCCTTTTAATTTCCACAACCAAAACCCTATCATCGCCATTATAATCCTTGATGAGTTTGGGTTCACCATAACCAGTGCTTTGAAAAATAGCTTTTGCTTTTTGTGGGTGGTCTCCCAGACCCACTTCCATAATAATCCATCCACCAGTCCTCACCAAATTTTTACCAATTTCAGCGAATCGACGATAAAATGTTAGTCCATCTTTTTCATCGGTAAGCGAGATTGTTGGCTCAAAATCCCGGACATCCTTCATGAGTCCATCCATCTCGTCTTGTGGGATATAAGGAGGGTTGGACACCAATAAATCAAATGGGCCATCTGGAATGGTGTTTAAAAAATCCAATTCTTGAAATGATACGTTCCCCACAGACAAATTTTCTTTATTCTCATTGGCAATGCCAATTGCATCATCTGAAATATCTAACCCTAAAACAGTTGATCCGGGAAGTTCCAGTCCCAATGTTGTTGCAATACATCCAGAACCGGATCCGACATCCAAAATATACTGCGATTTGATACTTTTCAGTTTATCTATAGCTGTATCAATTAGCCGTTCTGTTTCTGGTCGAGGAATAAGCACATGTTTATTTACGGAAAATTCCCGGCCATAAAAATCACATGAACCGGTAATATATTGAAGAGGCTCTTTTTCCACACGCCTTTTCACCCAGTCCCGAAGTGTTGCGAGTTGAGTTTGCGATAGAGGTTCTTCAAACCTTAGGTAAACATCCATTCGGTTACAATTTAGTAATGCACGAAGAAGCCATTCAATTTCAAACCTGGGATTCTCAAACTCCTTCTCATTAAAATAGGATTCCGCCCAGTTGATGAGATCAATAATGCGCCAAATTTTTGGCATTAAATTATTTTTGGGAGAGGATTATCGAAAGGTGAGATGGGAATGGAACAGGCATTATTCTGTTTCGGCAGCAAGGAGTGCCTGCTGCTCAGCGATCTTTAATTGCTCAATAATCTCCGTAATATCGCCGTCTAAAATTTCGTTCAATCGATAAGTTGTAAAATTAATACGATGGTCTGTAACACGGCCTTGGGAAAAATTATATGTGCGTATCTTGGCAGAACGATCCCCCGTTGATACTAAACTTCTGCGTTCGGCTGCACGCTCGGCTGCTACTTTTTCCTGTTCTGCAGCAAGCATCCGGGATTTCAATACTTTTAATGCTGCAGCTCTATTTTTATGTTGGGAAGATTCATCCTGACAGGTTACTACCAATCCTGTAGGAATATGGGTTATGCGGATGGCAGATTCTGTTTTATTCACATGCTGCCCACCGGCACCACTGGCACGATAGGTGTCAATTTTTAAATCAGCATCCAAAATTTCAATATCAACATCTTCTGCTTCCGGCATCACAGCAACCGTGGCAGCCGATGTATGCACCCTCCCACTCGTTTCTGTTTTGGGTACACGCTGAACGCGGTGGACACCGCTTTCATATTTCAACATCCCAAAGGCACCTTTGCCCTGCATGGAAACAATAGCTTCTTTCATACCGCCAATACCTGTATCAGATGAATTCATTATTTTGAAATTCCATCCATTTCGCTCTGCATATCGAGTGTATATACGAAAAAGATCTGCTGCAAATAACGCAGCCTCATCCCCGCCAGTTCCGGCCCGAATCTCTAAAATAAGATTCTTATTATCCATGGGATCTTTTGGCAACAGAAGTACTTTGATTTCTGCTTCAAGATTTTCCTGCTGGGCTACTAGATCACCCAGTTCTTCCTGGACAATTTCTTTTAAATCTTCATCATCTCCATTCAATATTTCTTTATCATCTGCAATTTGATCTAACACAGAAATGTATACTTTCCCCACATTTACAATACCTTCCATTGCGCTATGCTCTATAGCAATGGGTGTTAGTTTATCCTGGTCTCCATATATTTCTGGGTCGGCCATTTGCTCCGCCAGATGAGCATGTTTCGTAATAATGGCTTCTAATTTTTTTCTCACCCAATGGCCTCGGCTGTATATTCTTTTCCAACCATATCTTTGTATTTATCACCAAAAGCCTCTTTGAGTGCAGTGATAGAAACCACCACCATATCATCTTCCGGCTGTTTTGTCGTAATATTCTGAAGCAAGAGACCCGGTTTTTTCAAAATTGAAAAAAAGATAGAATCACTTTTAGATGAGAGTTTAATTAATTCATATCCAATACCTGAAACAAATGGAATCATGGGTAAATGAAACAAGAGGCGGATTGGCAAAGAGATTGTTCCAAGGAAATAAATAACTATGGTATCCACCATTGCAAAAACAAGAATTGCGGATAAAAGTACAATAAATAAAAAACTAGTGCCACATCTTGGGTGTTGTGTTGGAAATGATTGAGCATTTTTAACATTGACATCTTCGCCTGATTCAAAATTATAAACTACTCGATGCTCTGCCCCGTGATATCTAAAAAGACGATTCACATCTTTAAATAATGAAATAGCCAATAAATAAACCACAAAAAACAAAATTCTGAAGGCGCCAGATGCAAGATTAAACCAAAGAGCTTCTTTTTCAATATTCATGAGTTTTGTGGTAATCCACATTGGTGCTACCATAAAAAGTGTCACTGCAAGTACAATAGCAAAAACTGTGGACAAGAATTCTGCGATCTTACTTTGTTCCCCTTCTTCTGGCATAGCAATATCCACAGAATACTGAAGTGTAGCCATCCCCATTTTCATGGCTTCAAACAAGGAAGCCATCCCACGGAGAATTGGTCGTTTCCAAAATTTTGACCGTTCCGTTATAGACTGAAATTCATTTTTCTGAATATGAATCTTTCCATCGGGGTCTCGCACTGCAGTAGCGTAAGCACCGGGGACGCGCATCATCACCCCTTCGATAACAGCTTGTCCACCAACTAGGATGGATGGTTTCATGGTCAGTAATAATAAAGTTCGTTTCATTTTGAATAAAAAAATGGCTCTACCCCAGTATTAAAAACTGTTCGCAGAGCCATTGACTAGAAATGCAGTTATTTACGGCCGTATTTACGGTTGAATTTCTCGATACGTCCTGCTGTATCCACCAGGTTTTGTTTACCTGTAAAAAACGGATGAGATTTATTCGAAATCTCGATCTTACATAACGGATATTCATTTCCGTCATCCCATGTAATCGTTTCTTTTGTGTTTACAGTGGACCGTGTCAGGAACGCATAGTCACTGGATGAATCTTTAAAGACCACCAATCGGTAATTATTCGGATGAATTCCTTTTTTCATGGTTCACTCCTATTAAACAATTTTTTCTAGAGCAGATCGTACCCGCTCAATACCTTTTTCAATAATATCTGTGCTTGTTGCATAAGAAAATCTGATATGTCCAGGAGCACCAAAGCCATCACCTGGTACTGTAACAACACTTGCACAGCCTAAAATATACTCAGAAATATCGAAAGTATCTTTCAATTTCTGGCCATTAGCCTCCTTCCCTAAATAGGAACTGAAGTCCGGAAATACATAAAATGCACCACCAGGAACCGCACAAGCAACATCTGGGAGTTCATTCATTAATTTAACAATAAAATTCCGTCTTTTTCTAAATGCTGCTTTCATATCTTCAACGCATGATTGATCGCCCGTGAGCGCTGCAATACCTGCCTTTTGGCCAATAGAATTTGCACAAGATGTGGCTTGACCTTGAATTTTAGACATAGCTTTAATAATCCCTCTTGGCCCGGCTGCATAGCCAATTCTCCAACCTGTCATTGCGTATGTTTTTGAGAGGCTTAAACAAGTCACCACATTGGCAGCTATTTGATGTTGACGATTTAATTTTTCAGTACTAACAAATTTTCCATCATACACTAATCGCTCATAACATTCATCAGAGATTACAACCCAATTATTTTCCTTGGCAATGCGAAGCAAACGAAGAATCGCCTTTTCTCTCCAAATTCCACCAGTTGGATTAGATGGAGAATTCAAAATAACACCTTTAATATTGGGTGATAATTTATTTTTTAAATCATTATAGTCGGGCTCAAAATTATTTTCTGCAATCGTTTCCACCAGAATCGGTTCAGCATCTGCTAACCGAACAAATTCTGGAAAAGAAACCCAATAAGGACGAAAAACAACTACCTCATCACCTTCATTAAAAAGAGCCTGGCAAACATTATATAGGCTTTGTTTTTCACCATTGGAGACAAGAATATCTGCCGGTTCATAGGTGATTCCATTTTCCCGTTCCAGTTTTTCACAAATAGCATTTCTGAATTCGATCATTCCCGGACCAGCAGTGTATTTTGTGAAGCCGTCATCCATGGCTTTTTTCCCGGCTGCAATGATATGAGAAGGCGTATTAAAATCGGGTTCGCCTACTGAAAAATTGATTACATCAATTCCTTCAGCGCGCATTTCAGCTGCACGAGTGGCCATTTGTAATGTGAAGGATGGTTGAACCTTATGAATACGGTCCGCAAGTTTATAGGTCAAAATTTATGTTGCCGTTTATGGTGTTTTTCAGTGTTGAATTTTGTATCATCTCTCGATTCTTGCATGTCTTCTGAAATTCGATTGCCACTATTGTGACCATCATCTTCAATGTCAAATTCTTCTGAGAATACTCTTCCACTTCTTTGTGGTTTTCGTTTTTTTTGACCGCCATGCTTATGACGTTTTTTGGTTGGACGACCGGATCTGACTTGTTTTTTATGCCCTTTGGTTGATTGTTTAGCCTTTTGACCTTTTGATGCAGATCGACGTTTACGTCTTGGTTTTGGCACATCATCTGCTGAAATACTTTCTAAATCATGATCCTGGTCTGCTATTGGTTCAGGTACCTTTTCCGAAACCTCTTGCTTCAATTCATTCTCGTTAAATGTAAAAGAGTCTGGATTAAACATTCCATAAATAGTTCCAAATCCACGGGTAATACCATTGCCTACACCAATATAATTTGGGAGTACAAAATTGGTTTTAAATTCTCCCATAAATGCGCCCCATTTATTTTCATCCACAGGACGAGGAAATAAGCTACTAACTTTGACTTTTGTAAAAATATTATCTTCGAGATTGATTCCGACCTCATTTGCGAGAAAAATGATATTTTGCCCAAGAAGACGATTTAAAAATGATGGTTTTTCTTGATTGGTTAAAAATCTATATTTTCCTCCAGTCATTTGATTCAAAGCAACCCAGGGTGTAATAAATCGATATCGAACCAACCGGCTTGATGGTATAAATTGTTCTTCTACATTTTCAATATCACAATCTTGAGCTTCAAAAGTGATATTTCCAAAATCAAACATTTCAAATTTTTCAGC
>CAZCHA010000100.1:0-5518 GCA_964498175.1 uncultured bacterium | reverse complement strand
GACTGCTGACCAGATTGCTCACTATCCTACCCATCATATCATAGATGGTGATGTTTACCATAGCATCTTCTGGCAGGTCATAGCGTAGCGTTGTGACTGGATTGAATGGATTGGGATAGTTATTGTATAATTTAAATGAAGTAGCCACTGTTGGATTCTCATTTGAATTGCCTAAATCTGTTTCATCCAAAATACATCTTATACAATTTCCATCGGCACGTTCACGTGTTCCCATTTGCGCATTATTGATTCCGATGCCCATCACACGAGATGCGACTCCATCCACAGTACTTGTACGGTATCCTGCAAATGTACCCACATTTCCTATTTGTCCACTCATACGAGATCTTGCACCAGTTAGCGTCAATTTTAATGGTGAATTAAATGCGCCTGCAGCATCACTACTTGTCCAGCTTTGAAATTCTGCTTCAAACTCTGATTCAGTTGGCAATCTAAATCCTGGCGGGCATGGATTATTTATACCATCAACTCCTTGCCATAAGCTGTCGTTTGCCGGTGAGCGCCAATCGTTATTTGCGAGAATGAATAAAGAATGACCCGGATCATCTGTATTGGATGTATTATTCGTTGTTACTGATATTCTAGATTCATGCCCATCCGAATATCTACCCCATTGAAATAAATCTCCATAAGCTTCCTCATCTGTTGATGAATTAGCCACTTGACTCGCACCTAAATTCCTATCCATCCATGTTCTACCTGTAATTGGATTTGTGACTGTAGGAGTGACAATTATAGACGATAGCGGATATCGAAAAACTCCCTGTGAGTGCGTCCCGGCAATAATGTAATTATTACTTATCTCAAGATCGAAAATATTTAAATCTAATAGACCATCATTTATTTGTGTCCAGCTATCTCCATTATCTAATGAATAAAATACTCCATCTGTGAATGAACCAGCTATAATTAAATTGTTATTACTAGCAAAACCCCTGTATGAACTTGAAAAAATTCCATTTGATAACAATTCCCAACTGGATCCGAAATCTGTTGATCTAAAAACACCAGAGCCAATTCCCCCCCCTGCAAAAAGTGTATTTCCTTTACTTTGAATGGCTCTAAAACGCGAAGATGTTAGTCCATTATTAATCTCAATCCACATCGATCCCCAATCGCCACTTTTAAATAGTCCTTGCCCATTCGTCCCTACATAAAGAGTATCTTGTATATTAGTAACACATCTTACATCAATTCCTGCTAACCCCGCTGTTGTCCAATTCTCACCATGGTCTACTGATATGGAAACACCTCCAGGACCAACATGGACCAATCGAAAACCAGCATTTATGATTCCATGAGATAATAAATTCGCTAATCCATTACTTTTTGATTCCCATGAAACTCCGTTATCCTCACTTCTAAATACACCCTGACTTGTACATGTATACATATAAAGACTATCAGTCGCAAATCCTCTTGTGGGGCCATTGGAATCATTTCCTGAATTGGATGATTCAAAACTTTCACCTTCATTTTCCGAACGATATGCTCCCGTTGCGCCGCCCATAAAAATATAATTATTTGTGGCGAATAATGCTTGTGTATCCAGCCCTTCGGTCCCTGTGGATTGCTCCCATTGCCCGATTAATTGAGTAACAAACATTGAGCATAAAATAATATTTATATTTCTATTTATCATTATCAACATATCCTTAATTGATGAACTAAATTATTAATTAGAAATTATCTGACCCAAAAATAATGGATTAGTTAAAAATTATATCATATTAATATTTTAACAGAATGATTTAAAACGCCCGTAGGCCGTAATGTAAGGAAAACTGGGGCCGCTCCATCCCGCAAATCAACCAGTTCTTCTTTTTTTGGCTTTTTTATTTCATCAACACCATCTTTTGAACTTGGCGAAAATTTCCTGCCACCAATTCCACGAAATAGATCCCGCTGGCTTGATTTGAAGCATTCCAATGTATTTCATGTTGCCCTGGATTTATTTCACCATTCATCAACACATCAACCACACGACCGGTTAGATCGAAAATCCGTAGGGACTGCATATTTGCTGTTCCTACTCCAATGTCAAATCGGATTGTTGTGGTTGGGTTGAATGGATTGGGATAGGGTGGATGGAAGGCGAATTCTCCCGGTAATATGTCTGCTTCTTCAACCACACTCACATCTGGTTCGCCCACCCAAAAACAAGGCGGCCAGGTTGAATCAACGAGTGTTGTGAGACTATCTGTAACTGTATCAAATATTTTTATAGATCCGGGAGTCCATATACCGGTTTCCCATACTCCACCAATCGCTATTTTTGAATTATCGTTTGACCAAGTTTGATGAGCAGCCCAAGAACTGCTATCGATAGTACCAAGATATGAAGTTTCATTTGATTCAAGATCATAGTACCAATACTCACCTGTAGGACCGGTTTCTTGATTACTACCAGTAAAGGCTAATTTTTCTAAATGGATATCACTTGATTCTAAAAGTAAACAATTTTCATTTTCTTCAGTTAATTGTATTAGAGAGGCATCACCATTAGCACTATGAATTCTAAACAACTGAATAACATTATTAATATCTGGCAGGTTTAAATAGATGTAATCATCCGAACCCCAATAAGAATGAAATATGGGTACATACGGCATAGACATATTAGGCACTGTTACTAAAGTTGATGTATGACCGCTCTGGATATCAGCAATTACAAGATCCATGCTATCCTGATTAGTTTGAATAAATATAAACTGTTGCTTATCGGGAGACACAATTCCATTTTGAATAAATCTATGGCAGGAATCTGCAATCAATGTTTCTGAACTGTCCAGAAAAGAATATTTATAAATTTGGTCTCCATCAGGGTTCCCAATCATATATTTATAATAAATAATTACATTTTCATCATAAGTAAATCGTGCATTAATACCACCATTTTCAACAATTAGGGTATCCATAGATTCTGAATCGACGAGTAAAATAATCCCATTATTAGCATCAAATAAAATTTTCAAACCATCTTCAGAGATATCGGATATTACAGCATTATCCATAATTAATTCATTTTCTGTACCATCAGGTTTTATTCTATATACAGAATTGTGTGTATCACCATCTTTGTTATAGTAAATCCATTCTCCGGTTTGTGAAAAACCGGATGTTGCAAGAAGTGATAATAATAGTATTCTTTTCATTTTATAATATCGTCTAATATCCAAATCTACTCATCATCCCACAAACAAAAAACCCCGCGAATGTGGGGCTTGATGCGCATACATAAAAAGATTGGCATACTACTTATCTGATTATCGTTACATCCAGAGACATAAATATAATTAAAGATATAAGAGTAAAAACTGATAGGAAACCATGATATTTCCGCGATTGTGTCATTGCTCCGAACAATGATAGAAATGTGAGGAGAAATGGCATAATAGTAAAAGGAGAAATGATGGCTTTGAAAAACAGGAAATGATTTATCAATATTATTGAAGCAAAATTATAAGCAGTAATAATAAAAAATATTCTATGAACTAAAAAATAATGTTTTTCTAAATCTACTTGACCTGATTCAGTAGGTTGAGGGAGAACTAATGTCGTCATAAAATAGATACCACTTAAATTGATGACTACAAGAAAAAAGGCTGGATAATTCCAATATTCAAGACCATTCAACGCCCACATCCCCCACCAAGTGAAAATATCCCAAATAAATACAGTTAATAACCATATTGTATTTACCCAATATGTTTTTACACGGGAATGAATTTCTATCAGTTCAGAAGCTGCGCTTAATAGATGAGAAATAGCAAGCCCGACTATGACAGAGAATAAGACTGCTACGAATTCAAATGCTGACATTTATAACCCCAGATATGTTACTCAACTTTCTCCCACACTTCTACAATTGCTTTAATAATTGTAAGCATATTCGAATTTACTCATCATCCCACAAACAAAAAACCCCACGAATGTGGGGCATGATGGATATAGATAATATTATTTTAGAAATATCATTTTTTTAGTATTCCTGAAATCACCTGCTTCAATGCTATATAGATATACCCCTGCTGAAACTGGTTGCCCCTCATTGTTGGTAGCGTTCCATTGTACCGATTTATATCCAACGGTTTGATAATCATTTACAAGATTATTTACTACATTTCCAAGCATATCATAAACAGTAATACTAACAAATGTACCTTCTGGCAAATCGTATCGTAGAGTAGCTACAGGATTAAACGGATTTGGATAATTCTGATGGATTACAATTTGTTCCGGGATAGATTCATTAGGATTCGAAGAATAAAGATTGATCTCGGGATAAGTAGACTGGAGAAAATGGTAGGCATACAGATGCCCAAACCCAACATACCAAACATTATTACGGTTGCTTATATGTTCTAAATGAACCCATGGATAATCATCATTTTCCCAATCGATAATAGCAGGATGGCACATTACATGGTAAACACCACCATAAGTTAAAACATCATCAAAAGTATGGTTTAATTCTACTGTATCTGTGCTACCTGTCCAATAATAGTAGCCGCCTAATTCAATAGAAACGCCAACGGGGTCATACTTATGTAGATCCTGATTCCAGTTTGAAAACCCGTGCTGATTTTCATAATACAAGCGGGGAACAAGATACTTTGCTACACTGACCATGGAATCAATATCATCATCATAATCACCATAAGGAGCCACCCAGGCATAGACATATTCATGTATCCCGTAGCTATTATAATCGGGAAGATTAAGATTTTCAATTAAATCCTGCTTACTGCCCAATACTTCACCTTCAAGATCATCGTAAGGTGCATAGGGGTGTGTGCGGGAATGAGAGATTGCTTCCACATAGCCGGAATCAAGTTGGGTCTGAATATCGACCCATGTATTCGAATCCGCTCCATCCGTAACAATAGCACAGGACAACCAGAGATTAAAACTCCGAAAATTTTCGCAAGTTTGTACAAATTCATCATTGTTCCAGTAAGCCCAATCATCGGCTGTAGAAGTGACTACAGCATCTCGGTTATCATAATACGGGCTCATTTCCGAATAGGTTGCGTTTATATTATTCCCATCATTGTCTGTCAATATTATGAAAATTGAATCAGAGAGTTCCGAAAATCCAATAGATACATAAGCCGTGTTTTCATTATAATCAAAGCGCACTGCTTCGATACCGTTAAAAAAGTCTTCTGGTGTTTTTTCTACTATTTGGGACCAATCCTGCGTTGATTGAAATCTACGATATGACCGCAGATTATCGTTCCCAGAGGGAATGTTAAATTCGTAAGTCACCGGATACGCTAAACCATAATCAATATGGGTCTGGTCATCTAAGGTAATAATTGTTTCGTTTCTATTGCCATTTTTAACTGATAAAACAGGATGACCAATCTCACTTCCAGATATCTGGCATATTAAAATAATAATAAAAATATATATCATTGTTTTTGGTTTAACCATTTACAAATCTACCAATCATCCCACAAACAAAAAACCCCGGGTGACCGGGGCTGATACT
>CAZCHA010000099.1:1682-5573 GCA_964498175.1 uncultured bacterium | reverse complement strand
AAAGGATTGATTTGACTCATGCCATTTTGCTGAATATTTACTTTAATATGGGTATATACACGTAGTGTCCTTTGGATTGGGTTATATTGGATGGGTTGAAAAACAATAGCTTGACCCCGAACCGTCCGCATAATATAAGGATTGCGCATAAACACAATATCTTGGGGATAAAATTCATCTGTTTCGTAGGCTTGTCCAAATGTATAGGGTACAGATGCAGGATCAATATTACGAGTCAAATTTCCTTTTGAAGAAATAAGGTTTTCCATGAAAAATTCTACAAATTCTGATTCAACAATCGATAATTCCATGTGGGCTAAATCAGGGATTATTATCGATTGAGCCATTTTTGGAAGATCAGGAGCCCCTTCCTCAAGATTGGGAACTCCACCGGGAAATGTAATTTTATTTTTACCATTGGGAAGGTTTTCCACAAAATAACCGCCAAGATCAAATGAAATCTCTAACTGACTATCAGAGATTGTATTAACAACCCATACGGGTTCAGATGGATGAGATGTGCCGGTTTCCACCCATTCACGGGCAAGAAGTCCTGTGACAAAAAAAGTCATCGTTACAAAAATATTTTTTACCATTATTTATCTATTTCCAAATAATTATTTATTATTCATAAAACGATTTGTACAAAAATTAAACTCATTAAATAAAGAGAAAGCTTTTAAGCATGTGAATCTAAATTAAAAAAGTCATATTATTCCAATATAGAATCTTTTTTTGGATAGCACTGAATTCATCAATTTTTTGCCTTTTTTCTAATCCATTGGCAAAGATCTGTAGTTTAGTAATCAACATATCCTTAGCAGCTTGAAATTGAGATTCTGACAGCAAATTAGAACTCATTATTTTTTCCAATGAATGAATTCGATACTGTTCGATTCCTTCCGGTGTTTTAGACAATTGGTCTTCATGTCCACCATACTTTTTTATCAAAAATTCATCCAGGAACAGAACAGGATAGTTTGATGTAATGCGTAACCAAAGATCATAATCTTCACATACTTTTAAACTTTCATCAAATAAACCAATGTCTTCAAATATGGATTTATGAATAAGTGCAGATGATGGAGATATTCTACAAATATCTAAACACTCTTTAAAAATATAACCGCCATATTTTTGATGTTTCTTGTGCTGATTTACTCGAACACCATTACGAATCCAGATTTCATTCGTGTGGCAAAATACCGACCCTTCATTTTTTTTCAATAATTGAACTTGTTTTATCAGTTTATCTTGAATCCATTCGTCATCCGAATCCAGAAGAGCAATCCAATCACCTTTGGATTGTTTTATCCCAACATTCCGAGCAGTGCTGACTCCTTTTGGGGAATAACCTTTCAAAGATTTTGAAGGTTTAAGAGATTCCAACAACTTGATGGAAGGATATTTTGACTTTATCCAATCAAAAGTGCCATCGGTTGAACCATCATCAATGACAATAATTTCAAATGGTTGGTAGGATTGAGCTAATACCGAATCGAGTGCGCGGGATAAGGTATGCTTTCGGTTATAGGTGGGAATAACAACAGAAATTTTCATAAATTTATTTAATTAGATAATGTGTGCCTTGCCATACTCATTATAAGAAAAATCAATATTTGTTATATTATAATAATTTATCCTTTATTTAAGAAAAGCATTCTTGTTCAATTCGACTGGATTTTCATCACTTTTTATGGGCATTAATGTAAAAGAATAATCATAATTTTTTGGTTTAATCTGGTATTTTTCCAAAGGTTGCGCCCACCAACTATCTTCACCTCCAAGCCCCATTTGAATTAAATCAATATCCAAATTGATTAATTCTCTTTCCACCATATCGATAGAATGTCTTTGCTGCTTTGTGGTTTTGATATTGCCGGTAGCACCGCTTTTTATTTCTCCAAAACCATGGTCATAATCTTCCTGTAAATAATGACTCGCATTCAGAGATAGTAATCCTCGAACCAATAATCCATCACCAGCAACATTTCGAAATGTTGCCCAACGGACATCTGTTTTATTCCCACTCTCTTGCGGACGGACATAAGGATGAAATTGGTCCGAAACTTTTCCAGAATAAATATCAACTTTGGCGCTGGATTTTCTATCTAAATAACTCTCGTGGGGGCCTCGACCAAGCCAGGTCATGACATCAAACTCTTTAGGAATTTGCATTGATATCCCAACCTTAGGGATATTAGGTAAGGTTTCTTTTTCTATTTCAAATTTATTGTAAACCAAAATTCGTCCATCTCCGTAAATGACATAGAGAATTGACCCCATTGATTTAACTGAAGGAAAATTATAAAAAACTTCTATCCCAACACTTGTATCATAATTATCAACCTTTATCTCATTTACTTGTGCTTCATCGGTGGCATGCTTCCAGACAGACATTCGTTTCGGCATGTCATTCCCAAAATCATTATCCGTTGGTGTTCTCCAAAAATTTGGTTTTGGACCTCTCAATAAAATATTTTTTCCCTGAAAAGTCCATGAATCCATAGTGGCGGTTTGTTTTGAAAAAATGATCTCAAAATCTTTCCCTGTAATTACAATTTGATTATCTGTTTCAGTCACATCATTTAATTTTGGATAATTCTCCTGCGAAATATTTAGATCAAATTCTAATTTGATTGTATTGAAATTGATGAGCGGTAATTGTTCCCAGGCAATCAAATATCCTTTTGGCAAAAGCCCTTTCTTTTTCTTTAATCTAAATTCGATATCGAGAAAATATTCATTGAAAGGAAGCATTTCAAATTTCTCAACTGGGATAAGTATTTTTTTACTTTCTTGCGGCTCAATATCCAAATCTTTTAATGCCCCAGATTGAAGCGTTTCACCATTTGACCTTACCATCCATAATATGTCAATTCCATTGGTATTCGTAAAAAAGTTCTCATTAGTGATTTCAACGGCGAACTGATTTAAACCATATGGTTTTACGATAAAATTCTGATAGGCTTTTTTAACCTCATAAAAATGAGGATTTGGTTTTCGATCTGGTTGGACCAATCCATTAATCAGAAAATTACCATCGCTTGGCGTTTCAGGTGATCCAAAATCCCCACCATACGCAAAATATTTTTCTCCCGATTCTGAAACTTTTTCCAATCCCTGATCTACCCAATCCCAAATGCAACCGCCCTGAAGTTGAGGCTCTTTTCGGATCAACTCCCAATAATCAGCCATTCCACCCAAACTGTTTCCCATGGCATGCATGTATTCACACATGATGAGGGGCTTATCGTGCTGTTCCTGTACATAATTCTTCAACCATTCTACGCCTGTGTACATGGGTGTATAAATATCCACATGATCTCGATTCCCTGCTCGTTCGTAATGTACTGGCCGCGACGGATCACGTTCATGAATCCATTTGGATGCAGCGACAAAGTTTACACCATCGCCAGCTTCATTTCCCATAGACCATAAAATAATAGATGGATGATTTTTATCTCGTTCTACCATTCTCTTTATTCGTGATAAATGGGCTGTTTCCCATTCAGGTTTGTTGCCCAAAGTCCGCTCCGGGTGATAACCCATTCCATGACTTTCAATATTGGCTTCATCTATCACATATAAACCATATTTATCACAAAGATCAATCCAATATGGGTCAGTTGGATAATGGCTGGTCCGCACCGTATTAATATTGAACTCTTTCATAAGCTGAATATCTTTTTCCATCAGTTCACGGCTGATGACATGTCCCGTTACAGGATCATGTTCATGGCGGTTTACACCTTTAATCAGTATGGGTTGACCATTCACCAAAAGCTGTCCGCCTACAACTTCGATAGTCCTGAAGCCAATTTCTTCCGAAATCGATGAAATGACTTTATACCCTTTTTTCAAGGTAATGTTAAGCTTATACAGATTGGG
>CAZCHA010000099.1:0-1582 GCA_964498175.1 uncultured bacterium | reverse complement strand
CGCCAAAAATCCTGACATTCCAAGTATGAGCCGTCAGACCAACGATACACTTGCAGCGCTACACTATTTTTTCCTATTGAAATAAATTCAGTAATATCAAATTCGGCTGGCAATTTACTGCCTTGGCTATAGCCAACTTTTTTCCCATTCACCCAAATGAAGAATGCAGATTTTACCGCACCAAAATGAATCACTATTCGTCGATTTTTCCATTTTTCCGGGATTGTGAAACTTTTCCTATACGAACCAACTGGATTATGGCCATGGGGGATTGTTGGTGGTTCAGGATGATACGAAAATTCGTATGGATGATTTAAATAAATAGGGACACCGTATCCATTGACCTCCCAGTTTGCAGGAACATGAAAATCATCCCAGGATGAATCATTAAAGTCTGGTTCAAAAAAATCTAATGGGCGGTCGTCAGGATCGCGAACCCAATTAAATTTCCAAATTCCATTTAGAGATTGATAATATTGTGAATGTTCAGGGTTGTCATTAATGGCAAGACTCTTTGATTCATAATTGAATATTGTCGCTCGAGGTGGAAGTTTATTTATCTCAACAATGGATGGGTCTTCGATTTCAGACGGCGATTGCGCAAACATTGTTATCAGTAGAGTAAAGAAACAACATACTGCTACTTTACATTTTTTTAACAATGATGATTGAATCATAATAAACCTAAAATAGTTTGCCCGGATATTCCCCTTTATTCACTAGCTTTTCAATTTCACCTTCAACAAAGGGCTTATCTTCTTTATACGTGACGCCAAACCATGTGGCGCCACTTCTTAATACATGAACGGTTTCCTGTCCGCTTTGAATCAGTTCATTCACAACCGATGGAATCAAATATTCGCTTTTCATTTCTGTCCCATTTTCAGATAAAAATTCAACAAATTTTTCTTCAAGATACTTAAACAAAATTGGAGTAAACCCCCAGACATTCATAGACACCGGCTCACTTCCATCCAATTCAATATCCCGATTAGAAGATACACCATAATCCGTTTTCTCAAGATCTGCTGTTTCGATAACAGTATTTAGCTTCTCATCATTCACGGTACACAACCCCCGTGTAACTCCTCCAAAGGATGATAGGGTTTTATCTAATTTAAATGCAACCATTGAAAAACTATTTGCACCTTTTCTATAATAATCTGCTACAACTTTAAATGATTCTCGTCCGTAAAAATCATCACCATTAATGGCAACAAACGGTTCATTTATAACATCTCTGGCGGAAAAAATGGCATGACCAGTTCCCCAGGGCTTTTCCCGCCCTTCAGGACACGTAAATTCATCAGGAAGATCATTTAAATCCTGGAAAGCAAATTCTACTTGAATCTGTCCTTCATATTTATCCGTTATTTTTGATTTGAATTCCTGCTCAAAATCCTTCCGAATAATAAAAACAACTTTAGTAAAGCCTGCTTTAATGGCATCATATACGGAATAATCAATAATTGTTTCACCGCTCGGGCCTATTGCATCCAGTTGCTTAAGTCCGCCGTAGCGAGAACCCATTCCAGCTGCCATAATTAGTAGTGTTATATTGTTCATTGTGTCCCTTGAAATT
>CAZCHA010000098.1:0-5573 GCA_964498175.1 uncultured bacterium | reverse complement strand
CCGCACCATAATTGGAACAACTGGGATAGAATTGACAATTGAATAAATTAGTGTTGTAGGAAATCCGTTGCCAGCCGGCAATAGGCAGTAATCCTATCTTATGTATAATAGAAATATTAGAAGATGCTAAAAGAGAATCAGCCGGGTATTTGGATTGCCCTGAAAGTAAGGATACAATTAGGATTAATAAGGTATGTCGCATTTAAAAAATTAATCAGAATTCAGTTAAACCTGTACCTATTACTTATTTAGATTTCAATCATGGAAAATACAATTGATACTATTTTTTCGAATCCTGTTTACATAGCTATCGCCGGGGTGCTGGCAATCTTGCTGGTCTATGCTATTATTAAAAAGATCATTAAACTGGTTTTTACTATTGGGGTACTTCTGGTGCTCTATGTGGTTTATTTGAATTACACAGACCAGGAAGTCCCACAAAATTTAGAAGAACTTAAAGAGTCTGTTGCAGGAAGCGTAGAGAAGGCAAAGAATGTTGCTTCGGAGTCTCTTGAAGATGTTAAAGAATCCACTAAAAATATTGTTGAAGAAAAAGTGGAAAAGAAGGTGAATGAGGTCTTCGGGGATTAATTATTTTAACTACTAAAAGCTTTAAGAATCACCAAGATCTATTAATAATCTCAATTCGTAGTTTTGCTTTGCGATCTTGTTGACTACACTTTATAGCAAGTTACTGGCCAGTTCTGCCAATTCACTTCGTTCTCCTTTTTCCAGTGTAATGTGAGCAAATACATCCTGTCCTTTCATTCGGCTAATTAGATAAGTGAGTCCATTGGATCGTTTATCAAGGTATGGATGATCGATCTGATGTATATCACCGGTGAAAATGACCTTTGTTCCTTCACCAGCCCGGGTGATGACAGTTTTAACTTCATGGGGTGTCAGGTTTTGGGCTTCATCTACAATAAAAAATGCTTTTTGAAGACTCCGGCCCCGGATGTAAGCCAATGGCGTAATCAATAATTTATTTTGTTCGAGCAATTCATTTATCTTAATGGATCGTTTATCATTTGATTTGAACTGGTGGCGTATCACAGACAGATTATCGAATAACGGCTGCATATAGGGATCCAGCTTGGATTGGATATCGCCAGGGAGAAATCCAAGATCGCGATTGCTCAAAGGTACAATAGGTCGCGCCAAAAAGATTTGCCGATATTCAGACCGCAATTCCAAAGCTGCTGCCAGGGCTAGTAATGTTTTTCCTGTCCCAGCCTTCCCCGAAAGGGAAACCAATTGAATTCGATTATCCATAAGCATATGAAGGGCAAATGATTGTTCAGCATTTCTTGGCTTAATACCGTAAGCCGTGGGCTTATCCACACGAACCACTTTATTATCAAAGGGATCAAATCTAGCTAAGATTGATTTTTGTCCATTTCGAAGAATGAAATTTTCATTTGCCATAGGGTCGATCACACAGTCAATTTCGCCTCCATCTACTCCATAGGAGGAATAAAGCACATCTATTTCTTTGGAGTCAACATCTTCTATGAGCCGACTTCCTGTGTAAACCTGGCTCACATCTTCTATAGAATCTCGGGAATAATCTTCTGCACTTAATCCTAAAGATCTGGATTTCAACCGCATATTTGTGTCTTTCGTTACAAGAATTATTTCTCGGTCTGGATTATCAATATGAAGTTTGTAGGCGCAATTAATGATACGATGATCTGGACTATCATCTTGAAAAGATGCTTCCACATCAGGATGCCAATTGTGGTTTACCACGACTCGAATTTTGCCATCACCGTCTTTTAGTTCGCTGTCATCAGATCCTGTGGAAAGGTCATCGAGACTTCGGAGAAAATCACGAGCATTAAAATGAATTTGTTCATTCCCACGCTTGAATTGGTCCAATTCTTCCAAAACGGAAATGGGGATTACCACCTCATTATCTTCAAAATGGTGAATACAAGTGGCATCATGAAGAATCACATTGGTATCTAATACAAATATCTTGGCAAGATTTTTTGACATTTTTCAGTTTCGCTGTTGTTTCATTTAAAAGTTATGGTGTAAGATTTAATCATGCAGATTGAATTTAGCCGTTGGGACAAACCTTTTCAAAGTTAAGAGTAAAGCATATGTTTAAAAATGACCTATTAAAAAATAAAACAATTATTATTACCGGTGGTGGTACCGGGCTGGGAAAGTCCATGGCAACACGATTTGGTGAATTAGGTGCAAATTTGGTGCTTACTAGCCGAAGGCAGGAAGTTTTAGATGAGGCTGCCCATTATATCAATGATAAAACGGGAGCGGAAATATTAACAGTTTCCACAGATATTCGTCATTCGGATCAAGTAACCGAAATGGTCAAGAAGGCCGTGGATAAATTCGGAAAAATTGATTGTCTACTTAATAACGCTGCCGGGAATTTTATATCACCCACAGAAAATTTGTCTGAAAATGCCTTTCGGACTATTATTGATATTGTATTGGTTGGGACATTTAATTGTACCCAGGCTGCCGGAAAAGCAATGCGTGACTCTGGAGGTGGTGTTATTCTAAATATAGTTACAACTTATGCTTTCACTGGTTCCGGGTATGTAGTGCCATCTGCCTGTGCAAAGAGTGGGGTTTTGGCTATGACGCGATCTCTTGCTGTAGAATGGGCGAAATATGGAATCCGTACTAATGCTATTGCCCCGGGGCCATTTCCTACAAAAGGTGCTTGGAAAAGATTGGTCCCACCAGGACTCAATATTGAGAAAAAGATGATAGAAAGAGTTCCCTTAAAACGATTTGGTGAACATGATGAGTTAGCAAATTTGGCATCCTACCTCATGGCGGATGAATCCGGGTACATGAATGGAGAAGTGATTACCATGGATGGAGGTGAATGGCTAAAAGGTGCGGGACAATTTAATGCACTTGAAAAAATGCCTAATCTTGCCTGGAAAGCTATGGCCTTGGCACGGCGGAAAAAGAAATAGATCAGGGAATAAAGTCGAACATAGCCTTTAATAACTGGTGGATGATAAGGCTATATATAAATCCAAAAAATATAAGTGCCGCAGGTGTAATTCGAAAGTGAATCCTAAATTTGCTGTATTTCTTCTTATTATCATAAAATTCGATTAAAAATTCCAGTGTTGCATAACTGAAATATACACCCACAAGAAAAATCACAAACAAAATACCGTGATCCACAGCAGATAAAGAATTCAACCATTGCCCCAGACTCATAAAATTTCCTTTAAGATTAATTTAAATTCAGCCAAGATCATGGATGTGGCCCCCCAAACTGTTTCTCCATTCATGTCAAAATAAGGTATATTGACTGGAAATCCTCTGAGTGTATCTTTTTTAGTTTTTTGTGTATTTTCAAGCATGAATTTCTGGATTGAAAAAGAAAATACTCGATCTACCTCTTTATCATGGATAGATGTTTCCGGTTCATTTTTTACCCAACCAATATATGGGAACATTTCAAATCCAGATACGGGAATATAAAAAGATGAGAGTGCACCAATCAGGTGTATATTCTTTTTATCCACACCAATCTCTTCATGGGTCTCTCTCAATGCTGCACCTTCAAGTGATTCACCTGTTTCCACAACCCCTCCCGGGAGGGAAATTTGTCCTTTATGATGATTGACAGTATTTGTTCGTTTGGTTAGGAAAAAGTGCCATTGATTATTTTTTGGGAATAAAAGGATTAGAACAGATGCTGGAATTCCTTTTTTATCCAAATTGATCTTAGGGAATGGAAGCCGTGGTGTAACCATCATGGTATCATGGGCCGATTTCCCGGGTAGATCTTTTGACAGGCGATAGGATAAATTTTTAATAAATAATGATTCCATGGGACTGAAAAATTATCCCTTTTTTATTATATCTGCCCGAAGTTTCCTACCAATTTTATGAAGAAATATAACCATATCATTTGGGATTGGAATGGAACACTATTGAATGACAGGTGGCTCTGCGTGGAGGCCATTAATCAGGCCTTAAATAAACGTAATCTTCCAATGCTCACTGAAAAAAAATATAAAGATGTTTTTTCTTTCCCTGTTGAAGATTATTATAAAAAAGTTGGTTTTGACTTTAGTAAGGAGCCATTTCATATAGCTGGGGATGAATTTGTCACATATTACGGAAATAATTTTTTTCGTGTTGAGCTACATTCTGATTCAATCCAGGTTTTAAAAAAGATTCAAGAAAGCGGCCGCTCTCAATCTGTATTATCAGCTGGGAAACAGGATTTTTTAACTGATTGGATAAAAAACCATAATTTATCAGACTATTTTATCAAAATATTAGGAATTGATAATCAATACGCTACGGGAAAAAAAGCCTTGGGCGTGGCGTGGATGGATGAAATTAGTTATAATTCAAATGAAATTATAATGGTTGGAGATACGGTTCATGATAGTGAAGTCGCTGAAGCCATGGCCATAGATTGCGTATTGGTGGAGCATGGTCATGTGAGCAGAAAGCGATTGGAAAAAACTGGTAGAAAAGTAATTTCGAATTTGAATGAATTTTTTTATTTACTTAATGAATCATAGGAATAAACCATGAACATCATTTATTATTCTATGATGATCCTAACCATTTTACCATCACAAAATCTTAAAAAATCCATGGATGAAAAGACAGGTGACCCCATGGTGGTTGGGATTGTCCAAAGATCAGACTTAAATGTGGGGCATTATGGGGAATGGTTTGAAGAAGAATATGATGATTATAGTGGCGATGAAGAATTAATCACAGCATCAAAAGATTTTTTGAAAGAAATTGATATTGAAACATTTCTGGGAACATGGTGCGAAGACAGTCGAAGAGAAGTTCCTCGCCTTTATAAAATTCTGGATGGAATGGGTTTTTCGTCTGGTGAAATGGATCTGATTACTCTTGACCGGGATAAAAAAAGTGGACATGGTTTGGAAGACGGAAAAAATATTCATCATGTTCCTACAATTATAATTTATAAAAAAGGTAAGGAATTAGGACGAATTATAGAATCACCTATAGAATCATTGGAAGAAGACATTTTTAATATTTTAATTGGGGCTGGCCCAGATTCTAATTATTTTGACTGGGAGCCTGAACAAGAAAATTAGTTAACCAAATCTGCGATTACCAATGCGTCATAGATATTAATTACTCCGTTTCCATCAACATCTGCAGCAAGAAACTCTACCGGTTCAAAATCAACCAATTCAATTATAAAATTAACACACAATAGGACATCCACTGCAGTCAAACTGCCGTCGCCGTTCACATCGCCAAGATTGTATTCTTCAGCATCGTCGGGTAAAGCCACTATGGTAATATAGTCTGTATCTGTTTCGCCATTCAGCCCTGTTACAGTTAGGGATACTTCATAAATCCCTGGATCAAAGAAATGGAAAGTGGGGTGCTGTTGATAAACATTTACTTGATTCATGAAAACCCAGTGCCAATTTCCTACGGCTCCTTTCGATTCATCATAAAAATGAACTTTCCCAGGTGCTGTAATGACAGGATTGGCGGCTTTAGGAATTGCATCTAGGGAGGGTAGATCACCGATAATTGTATTTGTCATTTGAATACCAGCCATA
>CAZCHA010000097.1:0-5589 GCA_964498175.1 uncultured bacterium | reverse complement strand
ATCTAGACTGGACCTATGCCCCTGGAGCTTTTGTCGTATCCATTCATGCAAACCAAAGAAGTATAGGATCAGAGTTTAAAATTAAACTCAGTTCTGAAAAGCCAGGAGAACCAATAAGATTTACCATTGATGGCTCTGATCCAACTAATCATTCTGATCAATATATTCAGCCATTTTCTATCGCAGAAACAACAACACTAAAAACGGCTCTCTTTATTGATGGAAAGATAGCTGGACAAGTTTCAGAAAAAATATTCAATTTTCATAAAGCACTTGGGAAATCGGTTAAATATAATATTCCTTGTAAACAAAAATATTCTGGCAATGGAGCAATAACTCTAGTGGATGGACTGACGGGGACCTTGAGCCATAATGATGGCTATTGGCAAGGATGGGAAGGCGAAAATTTGGACATTGTTATTGATTTGGGCGAACCGGAATCCATTGAAGAAATATCATTGAGTTTTCTTGAAGCTCATGGTGCTTGGATATTTTTCCCTACAGATATTATTGTTTCCTTTTCCGATGAAGGAGATTCCTTTAAACATGAAAAGAAAATTTCTTTAAGTGATGGTGAAAATTATTGTAAAAATAATCGGAAAGTGGTGAACATGAATTCTCTTAATTCATCCGCAAGATTTGTTAGAGTTCAAGCCATCAATCGAAAAATCTGTCCGGAGTGGCATGATGGCGCCGATGGAAAAGCCTGGATCTTTGCAGATGAGATTATTATTAACTGAAAAATAGAATCAGAAAATTAAATCCGTTCATTCAATATTATTTTTTACCGCTATTATTGTATTTTCCTGTAATGATACTTTTCACTCTGAATTAACAATCATAGATAATGGCTATAGCAATTATACAATTGTTATTCCGTCTCTTGCCACTGAGATTGAAAAAAAGGCAGCATACAAACTTCAGCACTACCTTCGAGAAATCTCGGGAACCAAGCTTGCTGTAATTCCGGAGGACAGACCATGGCAAGGCCATGCTATTTATGTAGGGAGCTGTAACAGCGCAAAAAAACTAAATATAGATTGCCCGGGACTTGATGAAGATGGATTTTCACTTAAAACCAAGGAACAGAATTTTTTCATATATGGTGGCAAAAGGAAGGGCGTCCTTTTCGGCGTGTATGATTTTTTAGAAAAGTTAGGATGCCAAAAGTACAGCCCAAATGTAGAATTGATTCCAAAGAAAAAACTCCTGATGATACCACAATATAACATCACGGAAATTCCTGTATTTCATTATCGCGAAACTTTAATGCCCGATGCATCTGACCCTGATTATGCGGAATGGCATAAGTTACATCACCGGAGCGAACGGGAAAAAGACTGGGGAATGTGGGTTCACACCTTTGATGATTTAATCCCACCGGAAAAATATTTTAATGAGCATCCTGAGTATTTTTCCTTGAATAATGGCGTTAGGTCTTCAAAAACACAGCTATGCCTAAGCAATCCAAATGTTTTGGATCTTGTGATCTTGCGTTTAAAAGATTTGATTTCCCAAAACCATCAAGCAAGTCACTGGTCAGTCTCACAGAATGATACCTATGGCCCCTGTGAATGTTCAGGATGCGAAAATATAGATAATCAATATGGTGGTGTTCCATCCGGATCCTTAATCCATTTTGTAAATCAGGTTGCAGAACAATTTCCTAATAAGATCATATCTACTCTAGCCTATCAATACTCCAGAAAAGCGCCAGAAGGAATTAAACCCGCTGAAAATGTTAATATTGTTCTTTGTACAATTGAATTAAACCGCAGCAGACCGATCAGGACCGATCCAGGTAGCCAGGGGTTTGTAAATGATATTTCTAACTGGAAAAAATTGACCAACAATATCCTGATCTGGGATTACATTGTTCAATTCCGGAACTACCTAAATCCATTCCCAAATCTTCATGTGCTGCAGCCCAACATCAAGTTTTTTTTAGATAGCGGTGTGCAGATGATGTTTGAACAGGGAAGCAACCGTTCGTTAAGTGAATTTCACGAACTAAGATCCTATATCATGGCAAAATTGTTGTGGAATCCTGCTGTTGATGTTGATGCTATTATGAATGATTTTCTAAATGGATTTTATGGTGATGCAGGACTACATCTTAGAAAATACATTGATCAAATGCGTAAAGCCTTGGTTGAATCCGACGGCCCGCTGACAATTTATGGATATCCCTGGGATGGGTATCAAACATATCTAACCCCGGCCTTGCTCCATGAATACACATCTTACTTTGATGATGCAGAGGCGGCAGTTTCAGATCAACCAGATATTTTGGCGCGGGTTGAAAAAGCGAGGTTGCCGCTAGAATTTGCAATACTTGAAATCTCAAAAAGAAATGTCACTGAGGCATATTCACTTTTTAATAAGTCTGGGAAACATTGGGAAATAAAATTGGGGATGCAGGAAAAAATGGAACAGTTTGTTCAGGATGCGAACCGTTTTCAATTTAAAAGATTGCATGAAATGGGGTTCACCCCCAATGAATATCATAAATCCATGAATTATTATTTTGAAAACGGAATCACAGATCATTTGGCCTACGGTGCGACTGTAAGCGTAAAGTATCCTTATAGTGATAAATATCCCGTTGGCGGGGAAACGGCTTTAACAGATGGACTCCGCGGTACAAATGATTACCATTTCAACTGGCTTGGGTTTGAGGGGTATGAAATGAGTGCCGTAGTGGATCTGGAGAAAACCAGGAAAATTAGTAATATATCTGTTAATTTTTTACAGGACGCAAAATCATGGGTGTGGATTCCTCACACAGTAACATTTTCTGGGTCTACAGATGGTGTGAATTACCAAAAAATAAAATCTGCAAGAAAGAAAACAGACGAACATGATTATGAAAATACCATTGAATCATTTTTAACTAAAGTTGAACATATTCCATTTCAATTTATCCGTATTACAACAGAAAGCTTTACTCAATGCCCTGATTGGCACCTGGGTGCGGGAGGAAAGGCGTGGATTTTTGCGGATGAGATTGTTATTCGTTAATCTTTCAACGGCTTAAAACCTATGAAAGGTTAACATGCTGACGAAATTAATATTAAAATGAAAAAGATTATTTACACTGTCGCCGCCACTGTGACTGTGGTCCTTCTACTCATTGCCTTTGCATTGGAGCCGGGCTTTACGCCAAAAGGTTCGCTCTATATTTATAATGGAACAGTGATCACCCTGGAAGACGAGCAGCCGAAAGCAACCGCCGTTTTTGTGGATAAGGGAAAAATCGTAGCGGTTGGGAGTGACTCAGAATTACGATTACATCTAAAAGAAACAACCCAAATTATTGATTTAAAAGGAGCAACCCTTCTTCCCGGATTTATCGATCCACACACCCATCCCGTGGCCTCATCTTTTCTCCATGGTATGATTGATTTGAGCGGATTTACGCATGAAAACCAAAAAGAAATTTGGACTCATTTGGAATCGAACATAAAAAATTATGCTCCAGGAGAATGGATATTGTGTAAAGGTTTGGATGTAGTTTTGGTGGATGACCTGGAACCGCCGCATATCACCTATCTTGATTCAATTTCCCCAAACAATCCACTATTGATTTTGTCCTTAAGTATGCATTCCTTTTGGGGGAATTCATTGGCCTTTAATGCGGCTGGGATTAACAAAAATTCTCCCAATCCGAGCGAATCGAGTTTTTACGGCAAGGATGTAGATGGAAATTTAAACGGATATATTTCTGAACAGGTGGCCTTTCAGCCTTTTAGGGATACTGTCATCAATGCCATGGGAAGAGCCGTATTGAAAGAAAAATGTGTCACCGTTCTGAATGAATATGCTGCCAATGGAAACACATGCATTACATCCATGGGGATTACCACAAATGACCCCGGTGTGATACGGTTATATCAACATCTCTCATCTGAACAAACATCATTATTCAATAAAACTCTCCAAAGATTAGGGTTTTTGCCCGATAGGAAACCCACAGTTCGGAATTTTGTTTTTGTCAGAGATGATGCAGATCATTTGTTGCCACCTTCAGCAAACAATGGCGATGATTATTTTAAAATGGTGGGGGTAAAATTTTGGTATGACGGCTCACCTTATACGGGATCTATGTATTTAAATGAGCCATTTAAATCATCTACCATAAACCAGGAAAAAATCCATTTGCCAGCAGGGCACTTGGGGAATGCATTGTGGAATAATGTTGAAATTGCTAATCGAATCAAACAATACGATTCAGTGGGTTGGCAGGTTGCTGTTCATACACAGGGTGACAAAGCCATAAGTGAAACATTGGATGCGTTTGAAATATCAGGGATCCCAAAACATTCCAGACATCGACTTGAGCATTGTTTGCTTCCATCAAAAAAAGACATTCAAAGAATGTCCAAACTTGGCGTGAGTCCCAGTTTTCATATTAATCACCTCTGGTATTATGGTGAAGCCTTAGAAGACCATATTATTGGACGAGAACGAACTAATAAAATTCTTCCACTAAAAGTAGCAGAAAATAATTCTCTTATTTTTTCACTTCACGCGGATCAGCCTATGTTTGAAAGCAAGCCATTGAGCTTACTTCATACGGCAGTAAATAGGAAAACCAGAGGTGGTAAAATAGTTGGTAAGTCTAATAAAATAAGTGTAGAACAAGGCTTGAAATCACTTACCATTAATGCTGCATGGCAGATTAAAATGGAAAATAAGATTGGCTCTATCAAACCCGGAAAATACGCGGACTTTGTTATTTTAGATCAAAACCCCATGATGGTTGATCCTGAAAAGATTAGGAATATCAGCATATTGCAAACAATTGTGAGCGGAAATATTATTTATAGAAATGATTGAAGAATCAATAGTAAAGCTTATTGTAGTATATCCTGCAATTAGATTTATTAATTTTTTTAATTAGGATAAACGGTTATGCCAGAGCTACCAGAGGTTCAAACAGTGGTTAATCATATCAGGAGCGATCTTATTGGCAAAAAGATTCTTGGTATTATGCCTCTGTGGGAAAAATCACTTCATAATTTTAAACCAAAAGACCTAAGTATAAAAAATAAGAAAAATATAATCTTAGATGTCAGAAGAAGAGCAAAGTATATAATAATTGATTTGGGTGACTTTATTATTGCGGTGCATCTTAGAATGACTGGGAAACTATATCTACAAGAGGGTTCTGCAATACCCAAGTATACTCGTGCAATAATAAAACTTAAAAACTCAAAGAATCTAATATTTGATGACATAAGAAAATTCGGTCGAATATATTTGTATAAAAATCTAATTGAAATTGATAGGAAACTCGGACCTGAACCGCTGGAAAAAGAATTCACAGACGAATGGCTTTATGATAATTTGAAGAAAAGAAATCGAAACCTAAAAGCGCTACTTCTAGATCAGTCATTTATCGCAGGCTTAGGAAATATCTATATCGATGAAAGTCTCTGGGAGAGTGGCATTCATCCTAATTCTATATCAAGTGCTATTTCGAAACCAAAGGTTTCTTTATTACACAACTCTATTCAAAATATATTAATAAAAGCCATCGACAATCATGGTACGACCTTTATGAGCTTCTCATTTTTAAATGGCAGA
>CAZCHA010000096.1:4455-5701 GCA_964498175.1 uncultured bacterium | reverse complement strand
GCTTCATACATGATAGCCTTTGACATTTTGGACTCACCAATCGTACGATCCGTGAAAATAATCGGTTTTTCCTTGATACGAGCCTTCTTCCGCCAGGCACGAAAATTCATCTCTATCTGGAAAGAATATCCTTGGGACCTAACTTTGTCTAATTGGATTTTTTCTAATAATGTCCCGCGCCAGGCTTTAAATCCTCCCGTACCATCATTTATCGGCATACCTGTAATGGTTCTGGAGTACATATTGGCGCCATAACTTAAGATTAGGCGACGTATAGGCCAATTAACAACACTCACTCCATCCACATAACGGCTACCAATGATAAGATCATTTTCTTTTAACCCCTCAACAAGTTTGGGAACGTCTTCAGGATCATGAGAAAGATCAGCATCCATTTGGACAATGGCTTCATATCCATTTTTAAGAGCCCATTTGAATCCAAATAAATAGGCTGTACCCAACCCCGCCTTCCCGGGGCGTTCTTCTATAAATAGGTTGGTGTATTTTTGTTGTAATTCTTTAACGATTATGGCCGTTCCATCTGGTGAATTATCATCAACAACAAGTAAATGGTAATTCGGATTAGGACCTAAAACCTGTTCTACGAGACTTTTGATATTTTTCGATTCGTTATAGGTAGGCGAGATGATAAGTGTTTTCATTTTGCGTTTTTTTCTAAAATGGCATCCAGACAATCGTCAATTGATGGTGGAACTACATCCAATACTTCAATCAACTTATTGGATTTTAAACCCGATTTCAAGGGCCTTGGTGCCGGCTGGTTTAATTCTGTAGTTGTGGTTGGTTTGATCAATTTTGAATTCAATTCAAATTTTTCTGCGATCTTTATTGCAAATTCAAAGCGATTTAAATAATCTGCATCACCCCAATGAAAAATACCTGACAACTCGTTCTGGATACATAGTGATATAATATCTGCCATGGATTTTGTCCACGTAGGATTATTGAATTGATCATCCACAACCCGGATCTCTTGCCCATCTTTTAAGGATTTAACCACCCAGTTTAAAAAACTAGCATTTGTAGTGGATGAATCCCCGTAAATGACATTTCCACGAATAATAAGATTATTTTGATCATGATTGAAAAGGATACGTTCAGATGCCAGTTTAGTTTCACCGTAAACAGATATAGGGCATACTGGATCAAGTTCTGAATAAGGGCCATTTTTGCCATCAAAAACGTAATCGGTGGACAAATGTATGATCTTTCCTTTAAATGAATC
>CAZCHA010000096.1:1761-4355 GCA_964498175.1 uncultured bacterium | reverse complement strand
ATCAATCGTTTCCCAAATACCTTGTGCTCGCCAGGCTTGATGATCTTTATAGGACGATTTTTTCATTTCAAATTTATAATCATTAAACTGGATATTTCCATAATGTGATGAAGGCCAGGACCAAATATATTCGCCAGCTATTAATTCATCATCCACAAAACTTCCGTCTTCCCATCCAATTCCGATCCACTGGAAGGGCAATTCTTTCCCAATCCACACAAATTGCGAATCCTTACTAGCTCTAATTATTTCCCATCCCCAAGGAATTTTAAGAGACCATCCAAATTCCGTTTCCAATGAATCTTCCAATTTATTATTCCGATCATCTCCAAATATAAATCTACTTTGACGGTCCGCAAATTGATCAAAATACTGTTTTCGAATAAAATTCTTTTTGGATTTTACTGTTCCCATTAGTTGTTCTTCTGACCCAGCATTGATGACCATAAATAATTGTTTAAGCGCATTTACATCTTTTGAGAGAATTACAGGATCCGCAGATTCTGTTTCTGAAAATTGATCCACAGGTAATAACTTTTTTACCAATTGATAACCAGAGTTTCCGGGATCTCTGGCTACTGCAGCAACCACAACTTGGGCCTGGGTTTTCAAATTATTGTATGTTTCAGGACCAGAGAATTTTAAATAATATAATGGTTCTGGTTCTGGAGTGAAAATCGTATCTGTGAAAATCGATGTTAAAAATTTACGTATGTCTTCTTTATCTAATTCCGAACAAATAACTCGTATTTCATTATCAGAGCCCAAAGCTTCTCGCTTTGTTTCACATCCATCCAAAAAGAAAAGGGTCCCAATGAAAATAGTTAGGTTTAGTTTTTTATAAAATCCCATCGTTAAAATTAAGGTTGATTCTCTTTTAAATCTACAATCGGGAAATCCATTTTATATGGAGTTTCCCATTTGACAGCCTTTGACCAAATGCCAGTGCATATTGTACCTTGATTAAAGATTTTTCATTTAATTGTGTCAAACCAAAACCATATCCAATCTTTTTATTTTCATTGAATACTAAACGTTTAGACCCTATATCTAAAAACAAATTAGTTTGAAAGCCTTGACCAGGTTGGAATGCTGCTTCAAATGTTGCAATTTGAAATTGTGTTGCAGCAAAGGATTGTTCACGAAATCCTCTTAGTGTTGAGTTACCACCAAACAGCATATATCTGCTCTTTGGTATGTCAGAATCAAATCCATGGATTCCATAGCCCATCCACCTGACCAATCCATGTATATTTTTTGTGAATGGGTGTAAATATTGAAAATTGACTTCGCTTTTTAAGAATCCGTTTTCACTTTGGAGTCCTGCATCTATCGAAGAAGTAATTTTTGTCCCTTGAGTAGGTAAGAATCGCTTATTTCTTGTATCTTTGGATGAAGAAAAAGAAAATGCCCGGAATCGGATCTTTTCATACCCATTTAACTCACCTTTTTCTGTGGGGTGTGTTTTCCCTGAAGAATATCCCACATTAATTTGATTCAGCATGGGTATAGTAATTTGCAGCATAGATTTGGTTTCAATCACAGAATACAATCCACCAACAACCTCGTGATGATAAGTCAAATGTGTACCCACTTCCCAACCGAATGGATGGGGTTCCATAATCTCGAATTGAATAATCTGAGATAAAGAATCGGTACGGTTCCAATACAGATCAAGGATGCCAGCAGTTTGAATCAGATTCTCAAGATGAAGGTCAATTTGACCTTGTATCTCCCAATTATTGTTTTCGTTACTCATGCCAAAAATACCGGAAAAATAGCTCTCGAATTCAGGTGTAAAATGAATTGTGGCTCCCAAATGGTTATTTAATAAGCCAAATTCATAAATAGGTTTTTGTCGGAGGAAATAATAACGCTGAACCAATGTTTCTCCAACTTCATTAAAACCAATTCCAATCGGTTCAATAATGAATGGATTTGAAATCTGATTCATCACGCTTGTTCGAATTTCATCTGCACCAGTAATGATTAACGTGTCCACTAAAGTTGATTTACCAATGCTATGATAATTTGAATGGTCAGGATCAATCGAAAATGAATGCAGTCGATATTCCAAAGATAAGCTTTTTTCACGGTTCATCATTTGGGAAAGAGAATCTGTCACCGTATCGAAATCAATAGATGGAATGTGTATATCCTTTTCTTGTCCAAAAAGAGATCCCACTAAAATGATAATTTTCATTTTAGAAATGTGCACGAATTTCTCCTCGAAAGGTGATAAAATTATCGTATCTACTATCATCAATTGTATACAGTGTAAAGATCATTGAAACGGATCGATTTAAAAAATACTGGAGACGTGTGTTGGAGCGAAAACTTGTCCCCACCGGGAATCCATTCAAAGCTTCAGGCGGCAAATATAGCATTTTGTTTTTTTCAACCGCATTGACCCAACTGATTTGAGATTGAAAACGACCGGTTTTTTTAAAAAAGAAACGCCCATTCAATAATAATCCATAAGCTTGACTAGAAAATGAGTTACCTTGTTGCTTACCGGAATCAAAACCACCCATCAGGCCAAGATCAAAATCCAGAGACTCGCTCAATTTAACTTGGAGTTGAATTTCATTCCA
>CAZCHA010000096.1:0-1661 GCA_964498175.1 uncultured bacterium | reverse complement strand
AATCCCACACCTACTGAATCATAAACAATGGCTCGTTTTTCTAAAAAAGATTCTTCTTTTTTAGCTTGTAATTCCCATTGGATAGGATTGTGGTTCTGTTTAAATCCAAGGAGAATTTTTGCTAAAGAATAATCGGTTGTCGTGATGTTTTCTTCAAAAGATTTTACCCTTTTTTTGAAAATAATATCCTGTTTCCATCCTGAACGTGATTCTGATCTATAATTCATAAAACCAATAAAATCGTCGGAGTCAGTTTTCCATGATAAAGAGTCTTGAAATGATTCATCTTTTCTCAGATCTATACCTGTTTCTATAGCCGTCATTTTGTTTTTAATTTGAAATCCTGCACCCATATTTTGGAATCGTTTTAACTTCGTTTCCTCTTCACGAAATTGGGTTATAAAAGGGTTTATTTTCGAAAAATGGATTTGCATCCTTCCTTGTGATCTCGTGAATGAACCAATTGGTTTTTTGATAGATAAATAATTGAAAAATGAATTATTAAACCTAGGATGATAGATTCGTTGCACAACATGTGTCCTTGACCGATTATTATTATTTACTTTTAATTCTGCCAATTCTATACTTGTTGAACCCAAATTTTGAAAGATCATTTCTGATCTGATCTTTGACTCTTCTACACCATTTGATCGAGCAGAATCCAAATTCCAAAGACGCCGCTGCATGACATCATTTTCTTGTCCCAGAGCAAAATAATTATCATTACGATACCAATTAGAAATTGCCGCGGTCCAAATAGCCGGTCCAAACACAAGAGTGTCAATGGAAATATCTATTTTTCTAGAAGAGCCTCCTTGCTTTTCCTGCCGGATCGCCATAGTATTTTGATTTAAGCCTGATCCCATAAATTGGCTGGAGATGTTAATATAATTTCCTATACTAAAATCTCCTCCTACAAATCCAAATTGATGCAATTTTGGACCAAGTATAGTGCGAAAAGGACTATATTTATCTACATTGCTATTTAAGCCTATATCCGATTCTGTAAATTCATAAAATATTCGTCCCGTATCCGATATTTTTCTTATATATAAACCATCAGGATCAAATTCAAAGGTAATTGCATACCTAGGCTGGTTCTCTTCATCAGGAGAATATTCATATTTGTCTACTGAAAATATATAATCACCCTCATCATCTGGAATGACTGTGCTTATTTGAATATTCCCAGATTCCGAAGCAGATAATGAATCTTGAATATCCTGACTCCAGTCATTTTTGTTGAATTGATCAGATTCCTTGTAAAATCCAAATGTTAGAAAACTGGATTTTCCAAAATTTCTTTTTAGTGAACCACCGGAGAACCCTTTTTGGTATTCGAAATCAGAATATTGATACTCGATGAATAAGTCAGAATCTGCATGAATAAGAATTTTGGGTGTAAAATGAATTTCTCCCAATGAATAATCGATGGTGTAATCGTGATTTTGGCCACGAATTAATTTTATTCCGTCCACCCATACTTTTTCTGTCCCGGATAAAACAATTATATCCCTGTTCCCATTACTACCGATTAATTGATATGGGCCCTGTTTTCCATCTCTTCCTTTAATTTCCAGGGTTGTATAATTTCCTTTTGATCCAGCATAAACCCCCGATCCACTCCATTGACCTTTCTTATAGTAATTCTTTAACCCAAC
>CAZCHA010000095.1:3377-5868 GCA_964498175.1 uncultured bacterium | reverse complement strand
CAGCGGAATTAATATTCGCGCTATTTCTTTTCGTACCACATAACGATTATCATCAAGGCAAGTATGCCTGCGAATCCTGCATCTCCAAATTGAGTCATAACTCGACCCAACCCGCTGATAACTCCAAAAAAGTCATCAAACAAAATTCCTACAACAATACCTATGACGACTAAGGTCTTGAGTAAATCTGTGATTTGCCCTAACCACTCGTTAACGGTCTGCAACGCACCTTTCAGCATAGTTTCCTCCTGTTTTCAGGTAACGGGGTCATGCTCGAAATCAAGAAGACCCCGTTTAAATCCTTTTTGATTATCCCAAAAACGAGAGTAAAACCAGCAGAGCTAACAGTCCGGCAAAACCCCCATCTAGGAATGTGTTTACCAGATCTACGATTCCACCAATAGGGTCAAACCCTGTGGAATAGACAATATTAACGAAAACAAATAACACAATAAGTGCTTTGATTACGCCAATGATTCCAGATGCTGCATTTTGTACTTGAGCGTTTACATCAGCCATGCTGATACCTCCTTGGTTTGGTTCTTTGGTAAAAACAGGGAGCTACTTTATCCTCTCTCTGTTTTTTTCATAAATTGACCTTATTGTATTCTTTGAATAAAAGGGCAATCTCTTTTGATTGGTCTAATTTACAAATAAAGAGGATATTGACAATATTTTTATTTATTCACCTGCTTGAGCTTTGGATAGTAGGTTTGTAACTGCACCAGAGACTCTTTCCGCATCAATGGTCTCCATGCATTTTTGGCATAATCTCCAGTGATTTCTTTTGTGTTCACATGATTCATTTGGTTGAATAATAGTTATCCATTTCCCAATAGGGCATGTCAGATTTGGGTCCTGTGAACCAAAGATGGATATAGTCGGTATTCCGAGATAGGCCGCCAGATGTCCTGGCATGGAATCATTTCCAATGAGCATCTTTTGATTTCTTAACCAATTCTTGAATTTGACTAAATCCCCATCAAAGATTTCTACCTTAAATTCTCTTTCTTTTATGCGTTCAATTAAAGTAGCCGTTTCTGGCGTTTTAACAATTGCAATTTGATTATTTTTCGAGAGAATTTCTGCTAATTTAATCCATTTATTTTCTGGCCATGCTCTCCTTAAGTCATTTCCGCCGGCATGAAATACAATAGACCCTTGATTTGTAAAATTAAATTCTTTTTCATCCAACATTATAGAATCACAGCCAAGATGGGATATCAATTGCAGGGATCGTTCTGTTTGGTGGACACCTGTTGGAGATGGTTGCGGGTGGGTATAAAAAAAAGACCCTCCTGTATCGGTATAACCTAGGCTCATTTTTGAACGGACATGCCACAGAAACCAACTATTACGTAAGTCACCCTTGAAATCAATCGCTATATCTATATCTCGTTTTCTAAAATGCCGTGCAAAGGATCGTGCTTTAATCCATTTTCTCAATGACCAGTCCCAATTTGTCCAAGGGACTTCAACACCAATTACCTCGTCTGCAAATTTTAAATCTCGAGATAATTTTTCTGCGGCCTGACAACACAATAATATTATATGAGCCTGAGGATATCTTTTTTTTAGAGATCGCAAAACAGGGGCAATGAAGAAAACATCACCAATACGATGATATTGACAAATGAGAATTGAATTTATCTTTTTATCATTGAGTGAGTATGATTTTCTATACAAATTACAAAAGGAATAAAAAGGCCAAATCAGTATGTTAATAATACGCGACCAAAAAATAAAATATGGATTATAAATTTGACCATTCATACGAGTAATCCCATATCTTTATAATATTGATATAATTTTTCTGACACTTGGGTTATATCATGATTTTTTACCACCCAATTTCTTGCATCTATTCCTTTTGCTTCAATTTTCTGTCTATCTTGAGACAAGTCTCTTAAAACTGAGTCAAAATTATTCTGATTCACATTTACAAATGGGTGATCCGGTATAAATGAATTATATTTATCATTGATTTCTGTCATAGTACAAATTCCCATTGATAATGATTCTACAGAATTCATACCATACCCCCAGCCACCCCGGTCTCCAATTTGGTCAATAAAAATATCAGATTTTGCTTTTCTCTTTATAGCAGCTGCATGAGAAAGGTTTTCAATTAGGTCAAATTTGATAAGCCCTTCTGATTCCAATTTTTCACAGACTGTAATAATTTTATCAGACCCCTTATAGAATCGATTGGTTGGCGCATGTGCAACATGTATTTTTTTATTCAATCCACTTTTGGGAATAAACTGGTTTGTATCATAAGGAAGAAAAAGATAATTTAAGTTTGGGTGCTTGTACAACAAATCAACTTCATTGGTCAGGTTAAGATCAGATAAATTATCTATTATTGGCATAACGCCCCTGGCCCGCATATCTTCACCATGATAATGTGCGATGATCTTTTTGCCGCGTTTATGGAGTTCTTTTACAAAGAATTCATTTTTCAAAAAATCAGATCCGCTTTCAAAATGGA
>CAZCHA010000095.1:0-3277 GCA_964498175.1 uncultured bacterium | reverse complement strand
AGTTCTTTTACAAAGAATTCATTTTTCAAAAAATCAGATCCGCTTTCAAAATGGATCACATCAAAATCATATAATTGATAATCCTGAATTGCTTGTTCTATAACTGGGCGCCATAACCAATCCTTGAATTTCAAAAAAATCGAATCAAACCAACCCTCAGGCTTCCAGACTGGTGGATTGCCTTCTTTTTCCTTAAAATATCCATCTTCCCCCCTATATTGTTTATATATAAAATTTCGAAGACCGGCCATTCGTGGTCCTGTAAAATTAAAGGGTAAATCTAGGCAAATATCTTCTTCAAAATTCTTAGGTGATCTAAAAAATGTAACGGTCCTACACTCATTTCCCCGAGATGCATGTTCCTTTTTCCATAGCGTCAATGTTCCGACAGTATTTTCTGGTGAGATATATAAGATTTTCAGATGCATCAATTATTTGGGATAGGATAATTTTTTCCAAGGAATCATCACAGATAGTTTTCCAGATTCATCTTCTGGATTTTTTTGTATTTCCAATTCTTTCTTTTGAAACCATATTTTTGTTGATGGAGGGTGGTCAACATAGAATGTTAAACCATACAATTGATCCTTTGCCATAGATTTATTGCCAATAGGTGTATCCAAGGCTGAATCAATATAAATATTGGTTATGCCATCACTAGAATCAACTTTAAAATTTAAATAATCATGTAACTCTTTATACTTAAGCAATCTTGATGAGGTGGTAATAAAAATATCTCCTTGAATATTCTTCTTTTTTAAGTAAGATAAATTTTTTAATAATATTGGAGGAAGTCCATTCATATTCACGTGTTCATTAAAATGAGTATATAATATCATAAATCCTCGATTTTTGATCAATTGATTTAACATACTAGGTGAGAGTTGTGTTGCCAAATCATGAATATCCAATACTTGCTCTTTCCCCCAAGCATTCATAAATCGAATAAACTCCCAAGATTTAGAATTATCACGAAATTGAATTGGAAAGAATAATTTATTCCCATCATCATAAATAGGATCAACAACATGCCTATATCTTGTTCGCTTCATCAGCCATTGTATCATTAATTTTGATTGCACTGACATTGTTAGTTGCGAATCCTGACCGATGACATGTGTTACTTTCCCCGTCCAAAAATATTCACAACCTGACTCGATGGCTAAATCAAGATGGTATGCTTTATGGGACGGTTCATCTCCAAACATATTTGGATAGTTACCCACTTTTTGATGGTTTAATCCTATACCATGATTGACCCAAACGGGAATAGTTGCATGATACTTCTGAAGTTCATTCAGTGAAATTTTAGCTATCGAACGCGTGAAGCCACCTAAATCAAAATTACCCCAAGAGTGAATAGTGTCAATATGACCCGATTGCCACATGTTGCGAATTATAGGGGCAAAAGATGTTTCGTTTATTGTTAGGCCATCAAAATAGGATAGTTGGGGTCGATTAGAATTTGAGAAAAACCAAAAACTATTGCCAATTTCAAGTCCTAGCCCCCGTCCAAAAACCGTATCTGATTCCGTATTAAAATATTCCATTATTTCTGTAAAAGTCTCTTGCGATGCTGCATTATCAATATCACTAGAAATTGCAAGGGCACATTGAAAAGGAAAGGGGAATTTACGAAGATGAATACCTGAATTATTCATACCCAAAGGATTTGATATGTTCAGCTAATAGTGTGATGACTGAGCGTTTTTCTTCCTCTGAAAAATCTTTCTTCCACTGCCCTGAATTAGATTTTGACAGATCGATTTTCAATAAATTATCTTCCCAGGGCAATTCAATAAAATCACAAATTTCCCTTATTTGAGATTCTGGTTCTAAGACTATATCCTCCAACCTTACTTCTATCCAAGAGTTTTTATCTAGGTTTCTACTAATTTCAATCCACTCAACAATTAAATCATTATAAACCTTAGCTGATCGAGCCTTATTTGAGGGCATCCACTTTTGTTTTGAAAGAGAAGCAACTACATCTCGTGGATCTCTAATAACAGAAATAATTTTAGCATTTGGAATGAGATCTAAAAGATCTGCAGAGAATAAAATATTCCACGTATTATCCTCTATAAAACAATCTTTATGATTATGAGTCAAAATATCTTGAATAAAACTATGAATAAAATTCTGGAATATTTTTTTAAGCTTTTCTTTAGAATAATTGGGAGCATATTGAATTTTATTATTGAAAGAATAACTCCCAGTTCCAAGTCGCTCCCCGGTGTATTCAAATTCAACCAATTCGTTTAATAGTGTGTTAACATGCTCTGAATAATTTGGTATGAAACGGATGAGCTCGACATCTAAGTATTTCTTAGGAGTGATCGAAATTCCTGCTAACCGAAAAGCTCTGAACAAATATCTAAATATTTTATGAATAGAACTTGTTGATGACAGGTCTTCAAGGAAATTTTTTAATCTGGTTAATTTCGCATCTGCATAATATGGTGACCATCCTGTTGTATAACTCCTGTAAAAATCAAAGATGCCATCAGGATCAACCATAAGTCGATGCTCTATTGGTAAAGTAGCAACTCTTGAATGTCTTGATAGAATTTTTCGAAGGATAGAAGTGCCACAGCGGCCTGTACCACCAATAAAACATGTTTTCAATGGTTACTCCAATCCGATAAATTTTTATTCATTAAATTTGACAATAACTGTATATCTTTTTCAAAATATACGTTCATTTTTGTTTTAAGAGTTCGGCTTATTTTCTTTGGCAACCCTCCTTTAATATTTACAGAATGGATTTTTTGAGCAACTCCAAACTGTTTTTTTATACCAACTTTTTTTTTCAGGCCAACAGCCTGATTGACAATTTTTGTTAATTTGTTGAATTTAATTGGTCTTGTTGGGTTATGATTTTCAAACTTTGGAGTATGATTTTTATTTACTTTTAAAAATTCTAAAACTGAGCAATATACTTTATTAGTTCTTTTTACAAATTCGTCAAAATAAATAAATTTAATTTGATCTGGCTTTACCTGATCAATCAATCTTTTAACCTGTTCACCCAATTTTGCAATTTCACCATACAATAATAATTGGGGATCAGAACATCCTGTAGGTATTTGTTTTCCATTTTGCCTAACAATTTGTAGATCCCAGGCAGTTTCTAAATTTGTTTCTGTTTCTCCAAAATAATTCATTGCAACCTGATGAAATGATAATACAATATCTATGGGCTTTCTAAGCATTACAATGAATTTTGCATTAGGATTAAACTCCAGAATGTTTTGAATTGCATCTTTGGAATAGA
>CAZCHA010000094.1:0-5888 GCA_964498175.1 uncultured bacterium | reverse complement strand
TTAGAGGCTCTGGCAGAAATATTAGAAGGGACACGACTCCTTCACTGTCATTCATATCGTCAGGACGAAATTTTAATGTTAACTCGAATTGCGGAAGATTTTGGTTTTACCATTGCAACTTTCCAACATGTGCTTGAAGGATATAAAGTTGCAGAACGAATCGCAGAACATGGTGCTGGTGCATCCACTTTTTCCGATTGGTGGCAGTATAAGTATGAAGTGATTGATGCTATCCCCTATAACGGGACTTTAATGGCAAAAAATGATGTTCTCGTTTCTTTTAATTCTGATGATGATGAATTAGCGAGACGAATGAATACGGAAGCGGTTAAAGCAGTCAAGTATGGAGGACTTGAAGAAGAAGATGCATTGAAATTCGTTACCCTTAATCCGGCAAAACAGTTGGGGATCGACAAATGGGTCGGTTCTTTGGAAGAAGGTAAAGATGCTGATTTTGTGATTTGGGATGGAGCACCTTTAGATATTTATTCACATGTACAAGAAACCTGGATCGAGGGCACCCGCTATTTCTCCGTTGATGAAAACAATAAATTGGAAGAACGTGATAAAAATATTCGACAAGATTTAATTCAGAAAATTTTATCTTCCACATCAAGTTCTGGTGGAAAAGAAATGAAGCCAAACGGTGCATCTCCCCACCATGGACACAATTGTGAAATAGGTGACAATCATCTATTTGGATGGGAGGTGAATTAATGGGATATATACTATCAATTCTCTTAATCTCTTTCCTTTTTGCAAATGACCAAATTCCTGGTATAGCTCAAAAGCGGCCAATATTATTAAAAGGCGGAACGCTTCATACGATATCTGGCGAAATTCTTGAAGGCCATGATCTCCTGTTTGCAAATGGAAAAATTGTTACTATTGAGGAAATGATACAACCTTCCCCTGAAACGGATGTGTATGATATTTACGGTAAACATGTAGTTCCTGGATACATTGCAGGATATACACGTATCGGTTTAACGGAAATTGGTCTTGTAAAACAAACCAACGATTATTCAGAAATTGGAGAAAATAATCCAAATGTTCGGGCAAATGTAAGTTATAATCCTGATTCAGATTTGATTCCCGTAACACGTTCAAACGGGGTACTCATTGTTAATTCTGCCCCTTCATCTGGACGAATTTCAGGTCAGTCATCAGTTATGATGCTTGATGGCTGGACCTGGGAAGATGCCACATTAAAACACCCAACAGCACTGAATCTAAATTGGCCAAATATGCGTCTTAATTTTAGAAAAGATGCTAAAAAGAAAGAAAAAGACCAACGTGATAAATATAATAAGGCTATTCGTGATATTGATCAACTTGTACGAAATGTACGAGCTTATCATCAACGAAGAACTGTAAGAGAGCGAAAAGCAGAACAAAAACAGCAATCTGACCTTCGGCTTGAATCTATGGTGCCTTTTATTATTCATAAAGAACCAATTCATATTCATGCAAATGAAATACGACAAATTGAAGCAGCGGTAAAATGGGCAAATAATCATGATTTCAATATTGTTATTGTTGGCGGATGGGATGCTTGGAGAAATCCTGAACTGCTTGTGAAACATAATATTCCAGTTATTCTATTGAATGTCCAAACAATACCACGGCGTAGGTATGAGCCTATCCATACCCCGTATAAAGTTCCAGCAATACTCCATGAAGCAGGTGTTCGATTTTGTATCTCGACCGATCCAGGTTACCCATTTGATGGACATGTGAGGACACTTCCTAATGAAGCCATGCGAGCCGCTGCCTGGGGGCTCCCTAAAAGTGAGGCCATGCGTGCTATAACCTTATCGGCTGCTGAAATTTTAGGTGTTGACGAACACGTTGGGTCGTTAGAGCCGGGCAAAGATGCAACTTTCTTTATCGCAGACACGCACCCCCTTATCCAGACTACCAATCCCACAAAAGCCTTTATCCAAGGACGAGAAGTGGACTTGAGTGATAGACAAAAAAATCTCTGGGAAAAATACAAAGAAAAATATCGTCGTCTAGGTCGCTTGAAAGAATAATAATTTGTCATTCATTCGCCAAATTTTTAGACAACTAATCCAATAATTAAATTGCATTTAATTACTATTTGTCATTATAATATACCGACCAGTCAGTTTATATATGAATCAAGAGAAACAAGATCAACGAAAAAATCAGATTTTAAAAGCTGCACTATTCGTCATTGTAAAGAAGGGATACGAACGAAGTCGCATGGACGATATTGTCCAATCATCCAAGCTTTCAAAGGGCGCCATATATTGGTATTACAAATCGAAGAAAGAAGTATATTTGTCATTAGTGGATCATTGGGTCAAAAATTATAATTCAGGTTTTATTGAAAACCTTGAGAAGAATTCTACTGCTTCTGCACAATTGAAAGGTCTTTTTGATTACTTCATAAAACAGTTTGACAAAGATCCAGCTGCTTTTAAAATACTAGTTGAATTCTGGTCTTTGAGTGGAAGGGATTCTGATTTTAATGATAAACTTCAAAAGGTTTATTCAGAATTTTTAGAATACATTGTAAAAATCATTCAAGATGGTGTGGATTCTGGGGAATTCAAAAATGTGAATCCAAGAATCACTGCCCTTTCAATCTTGATCAATATTGAAGGAATTAACTGGTTTACTCTCTTTAATAAATCTGGTGTAGAAGCACATGAATATATTCATACTATTTCAGAATTCATCCTTGCTGGAGTAAAAAAATAGGAAAAGATAATGATGGACAGAAAAGAACTTAAAATAAAATCCGGTGGGCAATGGCTCATTTCTCCGGTTAATGATACAAAAGTATTTTGCCGTGAAACTTTTACCGAAGATCATCAAGATATTGATGCAATGGTACAGGAATTTGCAAGAGATCGAATATTACCAAATGCCGAAGCCATTGATAAATTGGATAAAGAATTAAGTTTAGGACTCCTTCGAGAAATGGGTGAATTGGGATTAATCGGCGTGGATACACCTGAAGAATACGGCGGAACTGAACTGGATAAAATCACATCTTGTATTGTTATTGAGGGCATGGCTCGTGGCGGATCTCCATCATTTTCTTGCACCTTTTCTGTTCAGACAGGAATTGGAAGTATGGGAATTGTTTTCTATGGAACCCCTGCACAAAAAGAAAAATATCTTCCCAAAATGATGACAGGTGAATGGGTTAGTGCTTATGCTTTAACAGAACCTGGTGCAGGATCTGATGCACTTTCAGGTAAAACTACCGCCTACTTATCAGAAGATGGAAAACATTATATTTTAAATGGAGACAAACAATTTATCAGTAATGGCAGTTGGGCAAATATTTTTACAGTTCTTGCACAGGTAGATGGTGATAAATTTTCAGGATTTATAATTGATCGAGATACAGAAGGATTTGATGTAGGCGCAGAAGAAAAGAAAATGGGAATGAAAGGATCATCTACCACTCCTTTAAAATTCACCAATGCTATAGTTCCGGCCGAGAATCTTCTTTTTAAAGTAGGTAAAGGGGCTACCATTGCATTTAATGCATTAAATGTAGGTCGGTATAAATTAGCGGCTGCCTGTATTGGTGGTTCTAAATTAGGACTTGAGTATGCTATTAGTTATGCAAAGAGTCGGCAACAATTTGGCCAACCGATTGCACAATTTGATGCCATTAAAGGGAAGATTGCTGACATAACGGTTCGAATTTATGCAGCGGATTCTATGCTATACAGAACCGTTGGGCTTATTCAAGGAGTTATAGATGAGTTGGATAAATCTGAACCGAATTATTATATTAAAATGGGCGAAGCCACGGAAAAATTCGCAGTTGAAGCATCCATGGCAAAAGTGTTTGGTAGCGAAACATCAGACATAGTTGTGGATGAAACACTCCAAATACATGGTGGGTATGGATTTACAGAAGAATATCCTACGGCTCGGGCTTACCGGGATGACAGAATTAATCGAATCTGGGAAGGGACCAATGAAATAAACCGTGCAATTGTGACTGGATATATGATGAAAAAAGTCCTTATGGATGAAATTTCACTTCGAGATTATTTAAGAGACATGGATGATTTTTTATCAACAGAACCTCCCGACCTAACAGGAGATATTTTTCACTCAGAAAAATTTGCACTTGAATCAGCTAAACGATTGGCATCCATGGTCTTCCAGGAAGCATTATGCGAATATGGCCAGGATTTGAAACACGAGCAACAGTTAAGCGAAGCATTGGCAGACATTTTTACCTACATTTATACTTCCGGTTCGGTTATCTCCCGTGCGAGACAAAGTCAATCTTCCAATGGTATTTCAAACATGAGTTCGGTTATTGCACGAATTTTCACGGCTGAATCTTTACTGGAAGTGAAATCCTTATCCAATATCTGTTTGAACAAGATTTTTATGGAAACAATCCCTGAAAATTTCAAAGATACCATTAACCAGTTAGAGTCTCAAATGACACTTAACACAGATATAATTTCTCTTAAACAATCTTTGGCTGGCTATATGTACACCCAAAATAATTACCCATTCTAAAAGGAAAACAATCATGAAAACATCTTTACTAAAAAAATTAGCACCCTGTTTTACACGGCGAGAAAAAAAGCATCGGAAATTATCTCAAATTCAAATTGAGAATTTCGATTTGAATGATTTTTTATTTCACCGTGAAAACCGTTCATAAGGAAAAATTATGTCTAAATCTGTCATTATTGATGCTGCCCGTTCACCTATTGGCGTAAAGAATGGGAATATGGTTGGAATTCGCCCAGACGATCTCACCGCCCAAGTGGTAAAAGGATTGTTGGCTAGAAATTCTTCGATTAATCCTGGTAAAATCGAAGACCTAATTTTAGGATGCGCATTTCCCGAAGGACCTCAAGGAATGCTCATGGCAAAAGGCGTGGCTATTCTTGCAAATATTCCGGAGACAACGGGTGGTTCTGTGGTTAATAGATTCTGTGGTTCTTCCATGGATGCAGTCCACCAGATTAGCACTAAAATTGAGTCGGGAGATATTGAGGTTGGAATTGCCAGCGGTGTGGAAGATATGTTCTCTGTACCTATGGGTGGGTTCAATCCTGATTTTCATCCGGAATTAGCTGAACAGGAATATTATATCGGTATGGGAGAGACAGCAGAAACTTTAGCTGAAGATGGGAATATTTCCAGAGATGCCCAGGAAAAGTTTGCAGTGGAATCCCATAACAAAGCCTTGGATGCCTGGGCGAATGGTCGATTCGACAATGAGGTCATTCCTATTGATGTTTATGGCGAAGTCACTATTGATAAAGATGAAGGTCCGAGACAACCAAATCTGGAAAAGATCCAAAGTTTAAACCCTGCTTTTATAAAAAATGGGTCCATCACTCCGGCTACTTCCAGCCCGATTTCTATAGGTGCTTCCGCTATATTGATTACAAGTCGAGAATTTGCGGATGCAAATGGACTTAAGATCCGAGCCACTATTAAAGGTCGATCTGTTGCCGGCGTAGACTGGAAAAGAATGGGGATTGGTCCAATTCCTGCTACCGAAAAAGTTTTGGAAAAAACAGGACTTTCTCTAGACGATATAGATGTAATTGAACTTAATGAAGCATTCTCAGCACAATCTCTTTTTGTGATAGAACAAGGTGGATGGGATAAATTGAAAGTGAATTTGAATGGTGGCGCTATTGCTTTGGGACATCCCCTAGGATGTTCGGGAGCGCGCATTATTACAACCTTACTAAATGTGATGGAACAACAGGATGCCAATACTGGACTAGCCACTATGTGTATCGGTTCCGGACAAGGTATCGCAACCATAATTGAACGATAGAGGAAATTATGTCTCAAAATTTTGAAAAAGTTGCCGTTCTTGGTGCCGGTGTGATGGGGGCTCAAATTGCAGG
>CAZCHA010000093.1:0-5998 GCA_964498175.1 uncultured bacterium | reverse complement strand
TGGGTGGTATTAGTGATCTGAAGCATATGATATCAAGTCTGCAATCTGATTATCGTGATCATGGTGATGATGGTTGGGTAACTAATAATTCATAATTACTGCATGAATCAAAAAGAAACACAGATTATCCTTACACGTATTGAGAAATGGTATGCTCGCATCCAGACTCAATTTATATCTGATACTAGAATATTGGATGCCGAATTCGGCTGGTCTAAAGATCCCACACCGTTCTCTGAAAGACTGAATTTAGATTACAAATCTATAAAAGAAGGTGAGCCTTGGGGACAAAAATGGGAAAGCGCCTGGTTTCATTTAACCGGTTCAGTTCCTAAAGAATGGTCAGGAAAAAATGTTGTAGCCGAATTAGATTTTTCCGGAGAAGGATTGGTTTTTGATTCAAGTGGGAAAGCGCTTCAGGGAATTACCAATGGCTCCATCTGGGATCCAAATTTTGCACGAACCCGGGTTCCGTTCTTAAAAAATTGTGAAGGCGGTGAGCCCATCGACCTTTGGGTAGAAGCAGCCGCTAATTCTCTTTTTGGTGTTTTTACCGATGTTGATCCATCACAAGAAAATCCGAAGCGTCATGGCTGGTTTAATGCTAAAGTAGAGAAAATACGAATCGGACTTTTTGATGAAGAGCTATGGCATCTCTATCTCGATGTACGCATTTTACTTGGATTGGCAAAACGATTGGATGAAAAAACAGTCCGTCGTGTGCGGATTATCCGATCATTAAATAATGCAGTGAATGCTTTTGGAGATGATCAGAAAAATACCACTGAAGCCAGAGAATGTCTAGAATCGGAATTAAGAAAATCTGCATCTGCTTCAGATTTAAAAGTATCGGCTGTAGGTCACGCTCATATTGATACAGGTTGGTTATGGCCGGTTCGAGAAACAGTACGAAAGTGCGCCCGGACCTTTGCCACCCAACTGGATCTGATTGAAAAATATCCTGACTATATTTTTGGCGCGTCCCAGCCTCAGCATTATCAATTTATGAAGGATAATTATCCTGAGATTTATTCCCGAATAAAAGAAGCCGTGAAAATAGGGCAGTGGGAGTTGCAGGGAGGTATGTGGGTTGAAGCGGATTGCAATCTTATAAGCGGGGAATCCATGATAAGGCAAATTCTCCATGGAAAGAATTTCTTCAAGGAAGAATTCGGAATTGAAGTGAATAATCTTTGGCTTCCGGACGTATTTGGGTATTCAGCTGCATTACCCCAAATCCTGAAAAAATCTGGTATCAATTATTTTCTCACCCAGAAATTATCTTGGAGCCAGTTCAACGAATTTCCCCACCATACTTTTAATTGGCGCGGAATTGATGGGACCGAAATTCTGACGCATTTTCCACCGGAGAATACTTACAATAGCGAACTCGATTCTGAATTTTTAGTGCCGGCCCAGACTCACTTTAAAGAAAAAGATTTTATTGATGAATTTATTTCCCTTTTTGGTGTGGGTGATGGGGGTGGTGGACCGAAACCGGAAAATATCGAACTGGGCCGCCGTATGGCGGATTTGGAAAATTCACCCAGAGTTTCTTTTGGTACAGCAATAAATTTCTTTGATCGACTCACCAATCATGGAAAGGATGTTGATACATGGGTGGGTGAACTTTATCTGGAGCTTCACCGCGGTACTCTCACAACACAAGCTTTGGTTAAAAAGCAAAACAGAAAATTGGAATGGAAGCTCCGAGCTGTGGAAATGCTGTGGTCATGCTTACCTCTGGAGAATTATCCGTTTGAAGAATTGGATGGCCTATGGAAAAAATTACTTATAAACCAGTTCCATGATATTATTCCCGGTTCAAGCATTAACCTGGTTTATCAAAATACTCATAAAGAATATGATGAGATTCAGCGAGATTGTAATTCACTTATTGTCTTAGCTGGGCAATCCTTATTTGAACAGAACCCAGATTCATTTGTGTTAGCGAATACATTATCCTATCCCTGGAAGGGAATGATATCTATCCCAGAATCTTTCGATGGTTTTTCCATGTTAAATGAAAAGGGTGATAAAGTTTCTACCCAAAAGACAAAAGATGCTTCGGTTGCATTTGTAGAACTTGAACCATTGTCTTTTTCCACATTTAATAAAGGGGAAGCCCTGTCTCAAGAATTGGAGCTGGGTCATGGTTTAACATTAGAGAATGATCTGATTCGATATGATTTTGATAAAAAAGGTCAGGTCATTTCTGCATTTGATAAAGAATCAAAAAAAGAAGTTTTTGAAAGTACAGGAAACATTTTATCCCTTTATGAAGATCGACCCAATGACTGGGATGCCTGGGACGTGGATTTCTATTATCGAAATGCATTGGTTGAAGTTGCTGAAGCAACAGATACCATGCCGGGATCCAATGGTAAGGTGGTCCAAGAATTAGACTTGAAATTTTCTATCGGAGATTCTTCCATTATTCAAAAGGTGAAATTATTTCCACATTCTAAACGTCTGGATTTTGACACTAAAGTTAATTGGAAGGAAAAACATAAAATGCTCCGGGTTCATTTTCCTGTAAATGTGAAGGTAGATCAAGCGACATTTGATATTCAATATGGACATGTGAAACGGAACACGCATGAAAATACATCCTGGGATAAAGCCAAATTTGAAGTTGTAGGGCATAAATATGCAGACCTTTCAGACCATGATTACGGTGTAGCACTCATGAATGATTGCAAATACGGCTATTTTGTAAAAGACAATATATTAGATTTGAATTTGTTGCGCTCCTCCAATAATCCTGACCCGGATGCGGATCAGGGGAAGCACCAATTCACCTATAGTATTTTTCCTCATGAACATGATTTGATCCGGTCCAATGTTATTTCGGAAGCAACTTGTCTGAATCAAATACCGATCGTATTCAATGGCGTTAAATCAAATAACAGTTTACCTGTTAGGTTAAATGGAAATGGGTTAGAACTAACTGTATTGAAAAAAGGAGAAACAGAAGATTATTTGATCATTAGAATAGTAGAAACATCCGGCAGACAATCTACGGGATCATTAAAATTGAATGGCACACTGACCGAATGTGATCTCATGGAATGGAATGATATGGGCTCCCAAACCAATGTTGAAGGATCCATGCCACTATCTTTTTCACCCTTTGAAATAAAGACATTTAAATTTGTGACCAAAATCACACCATCTTGATTGTAGTTGTTTACTTCGCTATTAAATGTTTACATTTATTATGATCTGAAAAGGCGCTCCTCATACCCTGCCAATTAGACAATAACGAAAGGAGTCAATCATGACCAACCGTATTGCTTTTATTTTTGCTCTGTCTTTTTCATTTTTATTTGGTGTGGATACACCAAAAGAAATTGAAACCTTGTTTCAAACAGCCACCAGTATTCAGTTTGATGCTGAAGCATTTCAGCAAAACCAGCTGATCAAAAAAAGATTGCAGGAGAGTTATAAACAAGCCCGGAAATCTAAGAGTATCCCTAAACCAGCTGGCTCTCCGATTTATATTTCAAACCAAAAAAGTGGTAATACTTTAAAAAAAGAAACACCTGCCAAAAAAGTCTTAGGAAATGAAGTTCATTTAGAAAAACGGGAAAATGCAAAACAAAAATTGAATGAATTACGGGCACAGGCTAAAGCAGGAAATATACCTGTAATACACGATGCAATGAGAAAGATAAAATTTGACCGTCAAACTTCTACCAGAAGCCGTTCAAGAAGCACTGGAACCGAATTTGAGTTTGAAACAATAGCTGAACTTTACGTGGCATTTGGCGATGTATTAGCTACAGAGGGCAGTGGGTGCGATGGGTGTCCTGGGAATCTTGATGAAATGGAAGTTGAGACATCATTTCCTATTTTCCGTCAAGATTCATTTGAAGCTTGGGCCAGTGAATCAAATTTTTTATCCATTTATTTTCAATTTATAGATGAAAATGAGTCAGGTGAGTATGACGATGGGGAAATCTATGCTGTTTCCTGCGAAGATAGTGAAATTTCGAATAATAAGACTGTTGCTTACAATGGGTCAGTTTATGATTTAGATTTTGTTGTTTTCTGGATGGAAGCTTATGATTTTGATTGGAATAACGATGATGAAAATGATGATTTTGAATTCCTGGGTGAGCTCAATGGTCATGAGTATTACGTCTCCAACTTTGAATCCACTTGGAATGATGCCAATAATATGTTTAACGAATATTATGAAGAAGTCCATCTTGTGACAATCTCGTCCCAGGATGAGAATGATTTCGTTTTTTTGCATACAGGCGGCGATGTTTGGATTGGATTTACCGACCAATATGAAGAAGGTAATTGGGAATGGGTCACTGGTGAAGATGTGGTTTATACCAATTGGGCTGGTGGTGAACCGAATAACATGAACGGAGAAGAGCATTGGGCACAAATGTTAAATAACGGCAGTTGGAATGATTTTCAAAATGACAGTCTCCACTTTGTTGTTGAAGTAGTTGATGATACAACTGGCGGTGACTATTTCATCGAAGGTATCGTGAGAGACTTCAATGGAGACCCCATTGCAGGCGTTGAGTTAAATGCAGAGAATCAAATAGAAGCCCCTGGTGCAACTACAGATGAAGGTGGATACTACCACATAGATTTGGATTCTCCAGGACTCTATCGGGTTGACGTTTGGCCAATTGATGGTTATTGGGATGATCTGACAATGGTAGAAGTTTGGGAAGGGGGCACCCAGTATGATTTTATGCTTGGGCATACGGAAGAGACAGCATTATTAGAAATATCATCAACGGTTGAAGATAATGGGGATTATGTACCCTTTGCTGAGCTATGGTCCCCGCAGTCTCCTCAAGGAATGAGTGTCGCAGACTGGAATGGAATGGATTTAATAACCATCGAAATTCCTATTGATTTTGCGGAAGTTTTTGGCGGGCATCCCGAATTCGGTAATGGTTATGGTTCAACAGATGTGAATACTGAAATTAATCCGGGAGAGGCGTATTTTGTTGATGTTATTTTTGGTGACGATACAACCGGTGGCGATGATGGCTGGATAGAAGGGCACGTGTGGGACCAGGACGGCAATGGAATTGAAGATGCCTGGGTGAGTGCCTGGGGCAATTCCGGAGATTGGTCTACGAACACAGGTCCTGATGGTTATTATTCTTTGACCGAAGTGCCTCCAGGTGAATATGAAATGACAGCCGGCGCAGACGGTTTTTTTGATTCCAACAGTGGCGGTATAGAAGTATTTCAAAATGAAGGAACCTATATCGATTTTTATCTTGAACAGGAAGATCAAGGGTCTGGAACCATTCATGCCACTGTTTATGATCATGAAGGCAACCCGAATGATAGTGCAGAAGTAATATTTTTCTCTTATGAAAATACAGTTGTTATTGGTGTAGATGGTAACGGAGTAGCTTCGGCAGAGCTATCACCTGGCCCATGGAGTGTTTTTGCTTCGGATTCAGACACATCAACTTGGTTTGATATCTGGGATGGCGGTGTGACCCATGTTGAAGATGGCTCCACTGATAATGTGGAATTATTTTTCTATCCTGTGGAAGAATATGGTTATGTATCCATTTTCGTCAGAATGGAGACTAATGGCTATTCGGAGCCTATAGTGGAAGCACCTGTTGTTATTGAAGATAGTGAAGGTAACATACATTTTGAAGGGTATACCCATGTTAATGGAGGCATCGGTGAAGCACTGCTACCAGGAGATGATTACCTTGCCCGGGTTGAGACTGAATACGGCTATCAGGAACAATATTTTTCTGTGTTTGAAAATTCCTTTAATTTTGTTGAGGTTGTATTTGGTGGAGAGCCGCCTGATCCTGCTTTATTCGGTACCTGGATGATGGCTCCGGAAGCAAACGCTGTGATGGCAGGTCCAAATCCATTTGACGGCAGCTACTTTTCTAACACAGAAGAAGATGTTGATACATTTTGGTGCTACTATGATGATCTATATGTTTTTGATGAAGATGGATTTCATAATGATCATGATGATCAA
>CAZCHA010000092.1:2384-6014 GCA_964498175.1 uncultured bacterium | reverse complement strand
AAAGAAGTTCTAATTAAGGTAGGAGAACGGGTTTTTATCGATGACATTGAATGGAAAGTGGCTGAAGTAATTGATGAAATAGTTACTCTTTACCGAGAGGGTATTGGTGGTGAAAGTTATACTATTCATATGACAGTCAGGGAGGTTAAAACTTTTGTTCCTGAAAAGACTTGATATAGAAAAAGAATTCATCATTAAACCATTCATATTGATAGATTAAATTGGTAAACTACCCAGCTAGGTATGAATAAAATAATTCAAACAAGAACCACAATGAATATTCTTGTGGGGGAGAAATCGAGGTTAATGCAGGAAACTGTGACCTAAAAATAATTTTTACAATGCACCGTACGGTGCATTTTTTTTACATTGAGGTAACTATGTCTATGGAAAAACTAATTGAATTACAAGGAATTGATACAAAGTTAAAAGATTTGAATGACCTTTTAGGTGATTTGCCATTTAAGGTTAACGAATTAAATCAGCAGGAAACATCTATTAAAAATTCACTTATAGAAAAGAAAGAAAGATTGAAGGAGCTTGCTGTCGAATCTCATAAAGGCGAGGTTCGAATTTCTGAGATCAATGACAAGGTTAGTAAATTAAAAGACCAACTCTTCCTAGTTACAAATAATAAACAATACGATGCGTTGATGCATGAAATGGATCATATGAAAGAAGAACGGTCCATTATCGAAACAGAAACGTTATATTTTTTAGAAGAAAGGGAAACTTTAACGGAGTCTGTTCAAACAATGGAATCAGATTTAGGATCTTTATCAAATGAAATAACTGTTCGTCGTGAAAAACTGGAATCGGTTATTTCAGATTCTGCTGAAGAAAAATCATTTTTAGAACAAAAACGATCGAATAAAGTTGAAAATCTTGATGTTAATACTGTATCAATTTACAATCGCATATTTGAAGCGCGTGATGGATTGGCCGTTGTGAATCTTTCCGGGAACGGTTGTGGAGGGTGTGGCGCACATGTGCCTATGCAAAAAGTGACAGAAGTTCGTGCTAATTCTGCTATTCATCGATGTGATGTTTGTGGAAGATTCCTTTATAGTGAAAATAATTCTGTAAATTAGATCGTTTTTTAAAAATTGAGTCGGTCGGATGGTTACTCTTAGCCCGCGTGAGCGGTCTAAGGGAGGAAAGTCCGGGCACCGCAGAACAGGATGCCCCCTAATGGGGGGAGGCTCGTAATCGCGAATTATGGAAAGTGCAGCAGAAAGTAAACCGCCCCGTTATTTGCGGGGTAAGGGTGAAAGGGTGGTGTAAGAGACCACCAGATCGTGAATAAATTCAGGATGCTTGTAAACCCCATCCGGTGCAAGATCGAATAGGCTTCAAGATGTTGTTCGCATCGTAGAAGAAGCGGGTAGGTTGCTTGACCATGATGGTAACATCATGGCTAGATGAATGACCATCCCTTTGGTTTTGAATTTTCAAGCTAAAGGACAGAACTCGGCTTATAGACCGACTCAATTTTTCTATATATTATGCGTTGGATATTCCCAAATCTTCAATCTGATCAAATCAGAACAACTATGGAACATTACAAAGTTCCAGAATCAATTGCGAAAGTGATGGTTTCTCGAAAAATGACTGATTTTGATCAAACTAAAGAATTTTTCTCACCGAGTATTTCCCAACTTCATAATCCCTTTTTAATGAAGGGGATGGAAAAAGCAGTGAACCGGATCATCAGAAATATAGAGTCTGGAACACCCATTTTTATTTTTGGAGATTATGATGTGGATGGAACCACAGGTGCATCAATTCTTTATACAGGGCTCTCCAATTTGGGTGCAAAGGTGAAAACCTATATTCCGAATCGTGAAAAGGAAGGCTATGGTGTTTCAGAAATGGGGATTGATAAAGCTGGGAAATTTAATGCTGACCTGTTTATTACCTGCGATTGTGGTATTAATGCCATCAACCGTGTTAATTATGCTAATGAGAAAGGTATTGATGTAATTATCACTGATCATCATATTCCTGGAAAAATATTGCCAAATGCATATTCCATTTTAAATCCCAAACAAGTGGATTGCGATTATCCATTTAAGGGATTATGTGGTGGTGGCGTTGCATTAAAACTTTTATCAGGACTAGTAAAAAAGATGGGCTATTCATTTGATTTGATAACCGATCTCATGGACTTGGTAGCATTAGGGACATCAGCCGATCTTGTTCCCATGAAAGATGAAAATCGGGTGTTTGTTCATATTGGGTTAAAAACCTTGAGGACAACAAGGCGAGCCGGACTTCGCTCATTATTGAAAGTAGCAAAAGTGGATTTAGATAGGGATTTATCTGTTACACAAATTGTGTTTCATGTAGCACCAAGAATAAATGCAGCAGGTAGATTGGGAGATGCAAATAGATCTGTGGAGTTATTAACCACAACGGATACTGGCATAGCTAATCAATTGGCTCAAGAATTAGATCAGGAGAATTTATCAAGAAGAGTAATCCAGCAAGGTGTTGTGGACGATGTGTTATTTTTAGTGAATTCAGAAGTGGATTTGGAAAATGATAAAGCCATTGTGTTAGGATCTAGAGGGTGGCATCAAGGGGTGGTTGGTATTGCTGCATCCAAGATAAAAGAAGAATTCAACCGACCATCCATTATCATTTCTTTTGATGAAGAAGGAAATGGAAAAGGATCTGCTCGAAGTATAAAAGGGTTGGACCTTTACAATGCTTTAACAGCAGCTAGTGAGCATTTAGAGAATTACGGCGGCCATGCCATGGCGGCAGGGTTGGCAATTCATGAATCAAAGTTAAATGATTTTCGGAATGCTTTTTTATCTTATGCTGATTCAGTATTAAATGTTGATGACCTTGAGCCTCAATTATATTTGGATGCGGAAATTAGATTATTTGATTTGAATCGCCGGTTTATGGAGTTCATAAAAAAACTGGGTCCCTATGGACCAGAAAACATGCGTCCAAAATTTTTTGTTATAAACGCAAATGTGATTGGAAACCCAAAGGTGATTGGAAATGGGGATCATATTAGATTCCAAGTGAAACAGAAACAATCCGTTATTGATGTGGTGGGATTCGGACTAGCTCATCATTATCAGGATCTCATTTTGGGAGTTCCTATAGATATCGCATGCATTGTAGAGACAAATGTATGGAGAGGGAAAGAATCAATTCAACTAAATGCCAGAGATATTCGATTGTCTTCGACTGAATAACTCTTGTTGTAAATTCAAACTTAACCCCTTTACAATAGAACACCTTTTCAATGGATAAATTGTTTTTTACTGACGAACATATCATGATTCGTGATATGGTTCGTGAATTCGCTGATACCGAAATCACGCCGGTTGCCCGAGAGTTGGATGAGCAAGGAGAATTTCCAATTGCTCTCGTTAATAAAATGGGGGAATTGGGTCTCATGGGAATGTTGATTCCGAAAGAATATGGTGGCTCAGGGTTGGACATGGTTGCTTTTGCCACAGCTATTATTGAATTGGCACGGGCCGATGCATCAGTGGCTATCACTATGGCAGCACATACATCACTGGGTTCACTCCCCATTCTGATGTTTGGATCGGAGGAGCAGAAAAATACCTATCTTCCCAAACTGGCAACTGGTGAAATGTTAGG
>CAZCHA010000092.1:0-2284 GCA_964498175.1 uncultured bacterium | reverse complement strand
TTTTTCAAGGATATGCGGATTAAAACGTCATCCATGCTAGGAACCCCCACAAATGGTTTTAAAACATTTTTGAAAACATTGACATCTGGTCGAGTCTCCATCGGTGCATTATCTATAGGGACGGCTTTAGGTGCATATGAGCGTGCATTAGTCTATTCCACTGAACGAATTGCATTTGGAAAACCAATCAATAATTTTCAATCAATTGGATTCAAATTAGCTGATATGGCAACCAAGATAGAAGCATCAAAGTTGCTGGTTTTCCATGCGGCATGGATGAAAGATCAAGGATTGGATATTACTAAAGAAGCAGCCATGGCAAAACTTTTTGCCAGTGAAACAGCCATGGAAGTGACCACTGAAGCTATCCAAATTCATGGAGGATACGGGTATGTTAAGGAGTTTGATGTGGAACGCTTTTTTAGAGATGCTAAGATACTAGAGATTGGTGAGGGGACCAGCGAGATCCAGCGACTGATCATTTCAAGAGAAATACTAAAAGAAATTCAGATTTAATGACTGATAAAGAAAAAACTAATCCACTTATCCTATATTTTTTATTTGATAAATATTGGAGACAATACCTGATCATTTTCGGTTTAATAATGCTGATATCTATTCTTTTCCCCCACGGAAAAGCGTTAAAATATTCCTATCAAGTCAATGACATCACTAGGGAACCTATTATTGCCCCCTTTACTTTTTCCATTTTAAAAACTGAAGGACGACTGCAGAGTGATTTGGATGAACAGAAAAAGTCCGTACCATATATTTTTAACCGAAATGATGAAATTGTAGCACAACAGATAGATGCTTTGGGTGAATTCTTTGCTATGACAAACGAGTTACGGCATGCCATTTGGCGACTTGAAGAATCCAAGAGGTTGGTTTATGAGCGTCGTTATAACAAGCAATATGAAAAAGCTCACTCCGAATTTGTGTCTGACAGTGCTAATCTCTCTATTCTGACAAATGAATTCCACAGGATATATTCCTTTACGGTAGAAAAGCCCGAATGGATTACCTATGTGACATCTGACCAAGATCCGAAAAATATGAAGGATTTGGATCGGAAAAGAGATCATGTTATTCAGATTTGCAAAAATAGATGGACAGAAGGCATTTATGATATTGTACTCAGTGATATTACTAGTCACCAAGTTATGATTAATCAAAGCGATGTTCCAGATCTAGCAACACCAGAGAGTTTTAATGATTTACAATCTGCATGGACAAAAGCAAGAAAAGAATTGCTTTCTATTTTTTCTGAAGGCGATATGTTTCGTGATTTGGGGTATGATCTCATTGTTGAGTTTATGCAACCAAATCTGTTATTTCATCGACAACTCACAGAGCGCCATCAAATTGAGAGTTTAAATAAAGTTCCCCGTAGTCAAGGTGTGGTATTAGAAAATGAATTGATTGTAGATGCCAATATTCGGATTACTGATGATGTTCTCCAAAAATTAAACTCATTATCAGTGGCAATCACAAAACAAGAAACCAATTCTGGTTGGGTAAAAATTGCCTGGAGCTTTCTTGGGAGAATCATGATGCTCTCGGTAGTGGTCTCCCTGTTTTTTGCATTTTTAGTAGTATACCGTATTTCTATTTTCCAAGATTGGAAATTGGTTTTATTGATCTCAATCGTTTTTTTACTGCAGTTAGGATTAGCTCATATATTTGTGATTAGATTGGAATGGTCAGAATATTTAATTCCAGTAACTGTTGGCGCCATGACTCTTACCATTTTATTTGATGCACGAATCGGATTTATGGCCACAACTTCTATGGCAATTCTTATGGGGCTCATGATGGGACAAAACATTGATCTTGTCATTGTCTCACTTTTTACAGCAACAATTGCCGTTTATAATATCCGGCAATTAAGAAAAAGGAGTCAATTATTCACCACAATGTTTGCACTTATTGCTGCTAGTATTTTTGTTATTATTGGGTTGGGGCTTTTTAAAGAACATTATTGGACTTCCATGTTAAGTGATATTCAATTATTAACTATAAACAGTATTTTAGCACCAATTGTGACTTATGGGTTAATTGGCTTATTTGAGATCTTATTTGAAGTAACCACCAATTTAACTTTGATTGAATTATTAGATTATGATCATCCACTATTAAAACGAGCTCAGCAGGAAACAAACGGGACCTTTAATCATAGTATCGTGGTTGGCAATCTTGCAGAATCATGTGCAAATGCTATTGGTGCGCATGCATTGCTTTGTCGCGTGGGTGCTTATTATCATGATATTGGAAAAATGGCGAA
>CAZCHA010000091.1:0-6069 GCA_964498175.1 uncultured bacterium | reverse complement strand
GAAGATGCTTTCATCAATGTTTCCATATATTCATTTTCATTGTTTGATTCAATTGTTATTCCGCCACCAACGCCCAGCGTTAGTTCTGTTCCAATTTGTGTTACTGTACGAATTGCAATATTAAAATTAAGGGTTCCGTCTGGTAAGATGTAACCGATCGTTCCCGTATAAATGCCTCGTGCTTGCGATTCTAAACCATGGATAATTTCACAAGATCGTTTTTTGGGGCAGCCAGAGATGGAACCACCAGGAGACATTGAAAGAAGCGCCTCAACTGGATGAAGGTTCGATTTTAATTCTCCCTGGACAACACCAAACGTATGGAATACTTTTTCCAATTTTTGAATTGATTTTGATTGCAAAACTTGAACAGAACCAGTTTTGCAGATTTTCCCCAAATCATTTCGCAAAAGATCAATAATCATGTAAAGTTCTGCCTGTTCCTTTTCACTATTTAATAATAATTTTAGATTATAGTTATCTTCTTCTTGTGATTTTCCACGGGGAAATGTTCCCTTAATAGGCTTTGTTGTAATAATTTGATTTTCTATTTTGATAAATTGTTCTGGTGAGAGAGAATGAATCGCCCAATCATTATGTTCCATAAATACTGAATATCCAACTTGGTTTTTCTCTCGAAGTTTTAGAAATAATTCTTTCGGTGATGACTTCGTTTTTGATTTCAATGAATGGGTGAAATTGATTTGATAAAAGTCACCGGAACGAATATGATTTTGTATTTTTTCAAAGCTAGAATCATATTCTAATTTTATGAGTGTTGATTCGAATTGATCCCAATCAATATTTTTTGGTTCTTCTAAATGTATGTTTTTTTCAAAAGAATCGTATACCCTGAAATGGACTGCGGGAAAATCATTTAAGTTGTGAACAGGCACACCTAATTGCTTTACACCATATTCGTAAGAAATGAATCCTGCTAGGAATTTCCCATCATATTTTTTTACAAATTCTGTTAATAATTCGGGAGGATCATCCAATGATAAAGAAAGAAAATCAATCGGGTTTGAAGCAAAAATATTTAGTAAATCTGATTCAGAATTTCCTTTAAAAATAGTTGTGTATTTCATTAAAAAATTTCTTTTTAAACTGTATTATAGGTAAGACAAAATAAAAGTATTTTTTCTTTTAGTATTACCCTTTTCATCCGCCTATTCTTTCATTTTTATAATTTAAAAAATTCATCAATATTTTTGATCCCATGGGTGTTAAGAATGATTCCGGATGAAATTGGACACCAAATATTGGGAGAGAATTATGCTGAATTGCCATGATTTCCCTATCATTTGTCCAAGCTGTATTGACAAAATTGTTAGGAATAGAATCCAAAGATAGAGAATGATACCGCGCCGCTTGAAACGGGGAAGGTATTCCTTCAAACAATCCCTGTTGCTGGTGATGAATCAAAGATGTTTTTCCGTGAAGAATTTGCTTCGATTGTTGAATGTTCGCACCAAAGACTGATCCGATACACTGGTGACCCAAGCAAACGCCCAGAATAGGTTTTCGATTCATAAATTGTTGGATGACTTGATTTGAATAACCTGAATCAGCAGGTATTCCCGGACCGGGGGAAATGATAATACCGTCAGCATTGAGATTTGCTAAAACAGATGAATCATCATTCTGCTTCACCGAAATATTTGCACCCAATATTTCTAGACTTTGAACCAAGTTCCAAGTAAAGGAATCATAATTATCTATGATGAGGATCATTGAGAATCCCGTACCTTTCCATCAGCCTTCAACTGTTTATTTCGTTTCCACTCTGAACGTCCCCATCTAAATAATAGGAATCCTGGGACACCCATAAATATAACAGGTCCGAGCAATTCAAAATCAAATGTTGAGAAAAACCCGTACAACATGAAAAGTGCAAATGGGATAAGAATTGTTCCGCATCCTATAGCACAACCAAATGTGGCCATTCGTTTCGTGTATAGTTTGTGATCTAATATTTCTACTGGCGTGTCCTTATCAATATCCAATTGAGTCGGAATATCAGACCAGTTTATATTTTTTAATTCATTATGGATTTTAGCTAGTTCACCCAATGATGGTTTTATGTCTTCCATTTCAGAAATTGTATTGCCGGAAATGAGATATTTTATCATGATTTGATCTTCGTTGAACTCCCATACCCATTCAGGATTTTCTGATATAATCCTTCGTATATTTTCATTGAATAGAGCTCGTATCTTTGGTTCATTTTCACCCATTAAATCAAACTTTTTTGAAAAGTCTTCATCTGATACAAAATTAATATCATCTGGATCCGGCATAAGGCTATCCATTAATTCGACTGCAGGATTTACTTCACATTTTGGGAGATCCAAGTCATCTGATTTATAATAGATAACTCTATAATGATTGACAGAATTCTTTGATTTTTTTTCAGACTTTTGTGAAACCATAATGAATGGATCTGCATCATCTTCAGTTGTGATAATCATGGAAAGACTTGTTTTTCCAAATAGTCCACCATAGAAAAATCGTGGAATTGAGTCTGGTTTCGGTTCTTTTGGTGGGAGCCCATCTAACCGCCTGAAATAATTATTATATTTAATATAATAATCACGGACTCGTTTTTGGTAGACCAGCCACGAAAATAGGAATAACCCTTTTTGCGGTGGAAAGGTACGGTTCAAAACACCAAGATCCTTAGCAATCCCTTCTAACCGAGCATAAACTTCCAAGTCTCTTTTCTTTAATTGATCCTGAGCCCAAATAATCAAAATAATCCCCAGGATTGGAAAATGTATCATTGTGATAAAAAGAATTACAATGGTAAAGGGTCCGAATATTGGATCAGTCATTTTTATTTATTAGGATAAAATTAAATATGGTTTGATTTTACACATATGTTCCCATGTAATCCGAATTGAATTCATTCATAATTGGGCATATGTTTCCAATGAAAGAGTTCTGGAAATGTCGTAAAATTGCAGACTTTATTTTGATAAGTTTTATTAGTTTTTTAAAGATTATTTATGTCCAAGCCCACTTTAGATAAAGCCTACAATCCTGCAACCGTAGAAGACAAATGGTATGACCATTGGAGCACACAGGGTTATTTCCATGCAGATGCCCATTCCGAAAAAGAGCCTTATACGATTGTAATACCGCCACCCAATGTAACAGGTATGCTTACGGTTGGACACGTACTGAACAATACGATCCAAGATATTCTCATCCGTAAAGCTAGAATGGAAGGGAAAGAAGCTTGCTGGATACCTGGCACAGATCATGCATCGATTGCCACAGAATCCAAAGTGGTGTCAATGTTGCAGGAAAAGGGAATCAATAAGGAAGACTTATCGAGAGAAGAATTCTTGGAATATGCATGGGAGTGGAAAGAAAAATATGGTGGTATTATTATTCGTCAATTAAAAAAACTGGGGTGCTCTTGCGATTGGGAGAGAGAACGTTTTACCATGGACGAAGGGTACAGCGAAGCAGTTCTTACCGCATTCGTGAAGCTTTATGAAAAAGGTCTTATCTATAAAGGCTATCGCTTAGTGAATTGGTGTCCTGTATCTAAATCAGCCATCAGTGATGAAGAAGTTATTCATAAGGAAAGGAATGGACACCTTTGGCATTTTCGTTATCCCATTACAGGTTCTCAGGAATATTTAATTGTGGCCACGACACGACCGGAAACAATGTTAGGTGACACAGCTGTAGCCATCCATCCTGAAGACGTTCGATATCAACATTTAATTGGTAAAACAGTTACTCTACCTTTGGTTGATAGAGAGATCCCTATTATTACTGATGAGTATGTGGATCCAGAATTTGGGACCGGGTGTGTGAAGGTGACCCCGGCTCACGATCCCAATGATTTTGTCATGGGCGAACGGCACGATTTGGAATTCATTAATATTATGAATGACGATGCTTCTCTGAATTCTAATGTACCGGATAAATATGTTGGGTTATCGCGGGAAGATGCGCACAAAGCAGTGTTGGTGGATTTACAATCAGAAGGGTTTTTAGAAAAAATAGAAGATTATGTGAATAAAGTGGGTTATTCCGAACGGGGACATGTTCCCATTGAATCTTATATGTCGGAGCAATGGTTCATGAAAATGGATAGCATGGCAAAACCTGCCATGGATGCAGTGAATAATGGAGATATAAAGTTTCACCCCGAACATTGGACAAAGACTTATAACCACTGGATGAAGAATATCAAGGATTGGTGTATCAGTCGGCAATTGTTGTGGGGGCATCAAATTCCGGTTTGGGTTCACAAAGAAGATTCAAAAAATATTCATGTGTCAGTTGATGGCCCGGAAGACCCAGAAAATTGGGATCGGGATCCGGATGTTTTAGATACTTGGGCGAGTTCGTGGCTTTGGCCTATGGCTGTCCACACTTGGCCGGAACACGAACATGATCTGAAGAAGTTTTATCCAACAAATGCGTTGGTAACAGGTCCAGATATTATCTTTTTCTGGGTAGCCCGTATGATTATGACCGGATATGAATTTATGGATGAGCTTCCATTCAAGGATGTTTATTTCACATCAATTCTTCGAGATGAGACGGGCCAAAAATTAAGCAAATCGCTAGGAAATTCTCCCGATCCGTTTGATTTATTTGATGAATTCGGTACCGATGCAGTTCGATTCGGTATCATGCTTATGGCACCTCAGGGGTTGGATGTTTTATTCTCCAAAGACCGCTTAGAGATTGGAAGAAACTTTATGAATAAACTATGGAATGCCTGTCGGTTTGTTCAGATGAATATTCCGGAAGATTGGGATGAAGAAGTCAACCTAAATGAGCAAGACTTAAACCTTCCGGAGCAATGGATCTTGAGCAGACTTTCAAAAACTATAGATGATTATAACCATCAATTAGATCGTTTTTATTTTAATGAAGCTGCAAAAGTATTATATGATTTTACATGGAATGATTTTTGTGATTGGTATGTGGAAATTGCTAAAACACAGTTTTATGGAGATGATGAATCCAAAGCAGAAATTGCCAGAACCGTTTCACTGAAATGTATTAGGGTTGTATTAGCCATGCTTCATCCGTATTCCCCATTCATCACGGAAGAATTATGGAGCCAATTTAAAAAATCAGAAGCTTCTGATTTAATTATAACACCTTGGCCAGAGAAAGAAACAAATCAAAATAATGATATAGAAAAAGAAATGGCATTGCTCCAGGAAGTGGTAACAGCAATCCGCAGTATTCGCAGCCGTATGAATGTACCACCTTCAAAATTCTCTGATTTAGTGGTTAGATGTGATGATATCCAAGCGACCTTTCTTGAAAGCCATGGAGACTTACTAAAATCTTTGGCACGAATTGGTGAAATGACATTAGGTGCATCTATAGAGAAACCAAGTCAATCCGCCACCGCAGTTGTGGTTGGGATGGAAATCTATATTTTACTAGGAGGACTAGTAGATTTAGATCAAGAAAAAGAACGTATGGAAAAACGGATTAATGAAATAAACCGGTTGATTACTGGAATCAATGGTAAATTATCCAATGATAATTTTGTTAAACGTGCTCCTGAACAGGTTGTGGCAAAAGAAAGATCCAACCTGAAAAAGTTAACTGAAGAATTTGAAAAAATGACAGCAAATTTGGAGATGTTACAATGAAATACACTTATATTTTCCTTTTAACCAGTTTGTTGGTAGGCCAATCAGAAGATGCCACTCTTACTATTTATAAAGATGGAACCGCTTTGATAAAACAGCCCGTTGGTTGGGAAATACCGGCTGGTAACAGTTATGTGACTTGGAGCAGTTTACCTAATGGTATTCATAGGGATACGCCCTTTTTAAACTTGGAAGGTGCCACTATCATATCTCAAAGATTCAACGATAATATTTTTACTGGAATAGATTATTTTAAGAAACTCAGGGGTGAAGAAATCAAGGTTAAACCCAAAGATGGAAAAGCGGTAGAAGGTATTCTTCTGGAAATCAGTAGTGGATCAGTGACTATATCTAATTCAGGTGGAATTATTTCGTTTAATCGTAATGAATTAGAATATCTGGGAAGTGAGAATAAAGATTTAGACAC
>CAZCHA010000090.1:0-6197 GCA_964498175.1 uncultured bacterium | reverse complement strand
CCCCAAAAATTGAGCAAAACGACCTTTCCTCTTAATTCACTTAATGATACCCAATTTCCATCAAGATCTGCCAGAGTAAAATCTGGTGCAATCAATTCCTGATTTGAATTTTTCTGCACTCTTTTTTGAACAGGTTTTGGACGTTTCTTTTTGATTTGATTTGCTTTTTGCTGAGCATTCCCATTATCGCATCCCATCAAAACAAATGCTGTGAGAATGATTATATTAAATAAGTATTTCAAAATATTTTCTTTTGGTTTATTTATGTAAAGTTTTAATAACTCTTTCGTGCATTAAAGGCGGATATTCCTTCAATTAGAAATTCCGAAAACCCGTTAGGAATATATCCACCCGTGTCAGCTAATGTATATTCATCTTCAGGATCCAAAACAACATAATAGGGCTGGGTTGCTTGTTGATAGCGTTCAAACTGAAGTTGTGCATAAGCTTCGCTCAATGAATCTTTCTTATCCACATAAAGCCTTACAAGAACCATTTTATCAAATTCTTCCTTGACGGATTCCATTGGAAAAATACGCCGTTCCATGACACGACAATTGGCACAATACACGCCTGTAAAATCAATGAATAATGGTTTTCCTTCCAGTTTTGCTTTGGCCAGTGCATCATCATATTGATCCACAAACCAACCTTCCCGTATGGCTATGGCATCTTCAGTAGGAGGAGGTGGAACCATTGCTTCAATAAATTCTTCCATGACCCTGGGCATTTTTGCATAATGATAAGTTGGTGGTGATGCCAGAGACATCCCAATTGGGAACAATACCATACCAGTCAATAGAATTCCAATCACACGCCCTTTACCTATTTGGAAAGGCTTTATCTTTTCGCCGGAACCGATTGTAAAAAATCCAAGTAAATATCCGATCTGTAAAATTCCAATTAGAATAAATAGAGCAAGAACAACATTCCGTGGTAAAATTCCCAGTCCCCATTCAAGATCCGGTACCCATAAAAATTTCACTGCTGCTGCAACTTCAATAAAACCAAAAACTATTTTTAATGTTTCCATCCAGGAACCGGAGCGTGGCAACCTATCTAAGGCTTTTGGAAACAGTGACAGGGCTACAAATGGGGCTGCAAAAACAACTCCATAAATAACCATGCCAAATACGCTGGTCAATAAGCCATCAGCTGTTCCTGCAGCTGCAACCACAAGAAGTGACCCAACAACCGGCACGGTACAGCTAAAACTGGTGATTGCAAAAGTAATGCCTAATAAAAATGACCCTATATATGCACTCTTTGCCGATTGACCAGCCTGGTCTGTTTTATTTAATAATGTTCCAGCAACATTTACATTGATTATCCCAAACATCCATAAGGCAAAAAATATGAAAAGAATGCCTAGTCCAAGGTTAATCCAGGAATTGGTTGCAATAAAGTTTCCTATATTAGCATACCTCGATTGGGCAGCCACATCACTGACTCCCCAAGATAGAAATCCAACGAGAATGCCGATAAGAACAAAAGTACCCGAAATTCCCAAGCCATAAAATGAAGCAATCGTATTCTTACCAATATGTTTTTCTTCAGCCATTTTGCCAAAAAATGAAATAATAATTGGAATCATTGGGTAAACACAAGGCATGACCCAACTTAAAATTGCACCACCTACTGCTAGTAAAAAAATCCCAAACAATGAATTAGCTTTACTTTTTGACCCACCATCCTTTGGAGATGAAGTTGCAACTGCAAAGGTTGATTTATCCGCTCGAGGTGAACCTGATTCAATTTCAACTACAACAGTATCTGTTTTCGTGATAGGTGGGTAGCAAAGTCTGGCATTGCAAACCATGTAGAATACATCAACGGCAATTTTATAAGTTCCTGGTTGAAGATTGCGTTTGAGTTTGACAGGGACAGTGAATTGCGTATTTCCTTTATGATAATATGTATCTGTTTCAAAACCTGGGTCAAATGCATATATTGGTTCAGGTTCTATTACAGGGGCAATCATACCGATTGCATTACCACCAACGCTCACTTCTGTAGGCAATGGACCTGCCCCAGCAGACGTTTTGAAAATTGAATAAATATGCCACTCATCATCCATATTCATTGAAATAACTATTTCTGCTACTTCACCGGCACGAGACTTAGGTATTGGTTCTACCAACATTGTAACCGGATTGGCTTGAGCAAAAAGGCAACCAATGGTTAATAAAAGTGATAAGATATTTTTCATTATGAAATTTATGCTATTTAGCGGCGCGGAAAGTAAAGGGTTTAAAGGGTTAACTCAACCATTGTTTCAGTTTGAAGAATGGAGATTTTTTACGACCAATCTCTATTTTTAATTGATCGATACATTGCTTTGCTGCCTTTCTTCCATTTTCGACCAGAGCATCAAATTGATGAAAATCTGACCAATGAAGTCCCAATGTATCCGGTGTAATTACAAAATCTGCCTTTTTAGCTAATTCTGATTTTAACCGAAGTGACGTGACCATATCAGCTCTTTTCATGATTTCAATCATATTTCGATCCTTGACCTGACCCAGTTGATATCTTGAAATGTCCACAGCAAGAATGAATTCACAATCCATCTGTAATACGGGGACAGGAATGGGCATACTCACACCGCCATCTACGATTATTTCAGATTCATCCCCTGATGGTTGAACAAATCCTGGAATGGATGAACTTTTGACAAGTGCATCGATCAAATTACCAGACTCTAGAATTAAATCTTCACAAGATTGAAGATCCGTAGCTAAAACCTTCATTGGAATTTTCAATTCATCAAATTTTTCAACGGGCACCAAAAAAGAAATAGCTTTTCTAAGAGGCTCTTTCTTCACAATAGACTCCCGGTTCAAACCCATCATAACTACATAATGATCTTTAACTTTTTTGGCAATCTGGTCTAAAACAGAATCTGGGTTTCGATCATCAAGCATTCTGCCGGACCTGAGACCTTCAAATGAATCACTCTTCATAAATTTTTTGAACCGGCTTTCAACCCAAAAAGGATCATTGGAAGCAGCATACATTGCACCGATAATTGACCCAGCGCTGGTTCCAGCAATTAAATCTATTTGAATTTCAGCCTTATTTAATTCCTGCAATACGCCGATATGCGCTGCACCTCGTGCACCACCACCACCGAGGGCTAATCCCAAAAAGGGTGCAGTCATTTGGTCCGTTTTTCTAATCGGACTTGCATTTCTACCCGCTGGTTTGGATTATCACGGCTATCCCGGGGAAGATTCACAATTTGATCAATTATTTCTTGCCCTTCAATCACTTGCCCAAACACGGTGTATTGTCCATCAAGATTAGGAACATCACCTGCACAAATAAAAAACTGGCTTCCACCACTATTAGGGGATGCAGAACGAGCCATTGAAAGAATACCATGGCGGTGTTTTATATCATTGAATTCTGCAGGAAGATTCCATGTAGTTGAATCATTTTCAACACCCTCACCAAAATACTTTCCCGCATTTCCGCCCATTCCATATCTGGATTTATCATCCCCTTTAGTATTGGGATCGCCTCCTTGAATCACAAATCCGGGAATTACACGATGAAAAATCGTTCCATTATAGTATCCACTTTTGGCATGGGCTTTAAAACTTTCTACATGCATTGGCGCAGCCTGGTCGAAAAAATTTACAACCATATCTCCATATTGCGTTGTAATGACCGCCACTTCTATTTGTTCAATTGGTTTTTTTTCGCAACTCACTGTAAAGACTCCTATTATTAAACTGATTAAAATATTTTTCATGATGAAAATCTACTCCCTGGTTTTTGTATTGGGATGGCTGCCAGATCTTCAGGAATATCATTTTCCTCATAACTGACTGCATCCATTTTAACGATTGAATATTGATTCTGATGTAGATTGGCCTTACCGTTACTTCTATCAACTAACACACCAATACCAATAATGTTTCCGCCTGTTTCAGAAACAAGATCCATTACTTCTTTTACGGATCCGCCTGTGGTGATTACATCTTCCACAACAAGTACTTTTTCGCCAGCTTTGATTTCAAATCCACGACGAATAACCATTTTCCCATTCTTCCTTTCTGCAAATATAGTTCGGCAGCCCAGTTGTGTTCCCACTTCTGTACCCAGCACAATACCGCCTATGGCTGGAGAAATAACTACATCCGGTTGAATGGACTCAAATTCGTCAGCAATTATGACCGAAAATGCTGTGAGATATTCCGGATGCTGTAAAACTTTTGCACATTGAAAATAGTTTGAACTATGCCGACCAGATGTAAGGACAAAATGCCCTTCTAATAACGCATCCGTTGATTTAAAAATCTCTAATATTTGGTTTTTGTTTATCATTGAATGCAATTTCGCATTTTGTTCACATACTCTTCAGCAGCGGACCGGATTGCCTTTTCACTCATATCACCAGCAAAATTTATTCCGCGAGAAATATTTATGATGCCCACACTTGACTGGTTCCCCACCTTGACTGAGTGCTCCAGGTCTCCACCTTGGGCACCCACACCGGGAATCAACAAGGACAGATCAGGCGAAATTTCACGAATACGCGTCAATTCTTCCGGTGCTGTAGCTCCAACAACAAGCCCAACATTATTCTTATCATTGAATCCATTAGCCCACATAGCAACCTTCTCAAAAAGTGTGTTATCATCAGATAAAATATTTTGGAAATCTGCTGCAGATGGATTGGAAGTTCGGCATAAAATAAATACTCCTTTTTCAGGATCATGGAGGAATGGGTCGATACTATCCCTGCCCATATAAGGACTCAACGTAACACAATCGAATCCAAAATGACCAAAAATACTATCCGCATATTGAATGGCAGTGTTCCCAATATCTCCTCTTTTTGCATCAGCGATCTTGATATGATCATCACCAATATACATTGCTGTTTCTTCCAGCCAGGCAAAACCTGCAGCGCCCCAACGTTCAAAAAATGCAAAATTCGGTTTGTAGGCAACAGCCAGGTCACGTGTAGCATCAATTACATGAAAAGTATGGTCTTTTAAATTTGCTAAATCATTGGATCCAAATGCTTCCGGATTCATGTCTAATCCCACGCAAAGCCAGGACTCACGATCATCACAAAGGGATTTAAGACGAGAATTAAATGCGGTCATAGACCCGAAATTTACCGAGATACTTTTAATTCCACCAAATTGATTTCAAACTATTTTATAACTATCTAGTGTAGGGGAAGGCTATCAGAAATTACCACAACAGTCACTGAAGATTGGGATGGATGACCGGCTCACCTGTTGCCATTTTCCTAATTTTCATCTTACATCTACCATCTCACTTATACCATCCATAAACTATGACCATGGAAGAATTGAATTTTCAACATGAATCGGAATCAAAAAGCACCATTATTGCATCCAGCGGCCCTTTTCAGATCGAGCTAATGGAGTATGTTGGTACGAATGATTATAATCCTCTTATCAATATCTCAGAGTCTTTAGTAGATAAATACGGCACATCCGCAAAACTCACCCCCAACACCATCCAGACCTATTTTAACAAGGAAGGCTCCCTGCCTTTCATTGCAAGGCACCAAGGGAACATTATAGGCTACATCATAGGTGTTCCGCTGGAAACACTCAGTATTGAACCCTGGGCCAGGCTTGATATTAATTTTGGAAAAACAAACACACTCTATACCTATGCCTTCGTTGTCCAAAAACTGTTTAAGGGCAACGGATATGCTAAAATCCTGAAACGTGTATATCTGAATTGGGCAAAAAAACAGGAAAAAATTCAATTTATAACTGGCCATGTTATCGATGGTGTTTCATCAAAATTTACAGGGAATATTCGAATAATTGATCGCATCGAAAACTGGCAGGGAACAGGAAAAATATTTGAATACTACCGCCGGGAACTGGATCCAGACCGGATCTACGCCCCCAGGACCGACCCGCCTAATATCACACGGGTCTAAAAAACATTAATTAATATTTCCAGCTCTTAAGATCTGCCCCTTCAGGAGCAGATTGACTCATACGCTCAACCGCCCGTTCAATAAACATCTGGTTATAGCGCAGCCTTGACGTTGCATTGGGTCTGGTATGATCCCCGTTCCAGCAGTGCTCTGCCCGGTCTCCATAATCAACTTCACCATTGTAGTAAGGATCGGTAGTGGACTCTAAAAATTCTTCCATAAGATAGACCGCATTATTCAGGTAATAGTTATCCAT
>CAZCHA010000089.1:0-6200 GCA_964498175.1 uncultured bacterium | reverse complement strand
CCACATGCCCCTCAAGCATGCGTGTCTACCAATTCCACCACTTCGGCAATAAAATGATTAGTTGCCGCCAAGATCCAATGTAGCTTCGCTATCAGTTTGGATTGGATCTGTCACCGGTACAACTGGGCGATCTTCAGCCGCTTCTTTGACTATAGATGATGATGCATTTGTAGTCGGTCCACTCAACATACTGATAATAACAGCCAGTGAAAGAAATAAAGTTGCAAGCCAAGTTGTGATTCGGCTTAAAACATTACCAGCATTCTGTCCACCAAGAACCGAACTGGCTGCTTGTCCACCAAAAGTACCGGATAAACCACCGCCCTGACTAGCCTGCATCAGAACGACTGATATTAGTAAAATGCTAACAATTGTATGTATAATGATTAAAAATCCTGTCATAATGTCCTCAATTGAACGGTTTCAACCGTTCGGGTTATGGATGCGAAAGATTTAACATCTAAACTTGCTCCACCAATTAAAAATCCATTCACACCTGGAATTTGGATTAACTCTTCTGCGTTTCCAGATTTTACAGATCCTCCATACAAAACGTGAATTGCACCTGATCCAGGATATAATTCCTTTAGTATGTTACGAACTGATGAATGAGCTGATTCAACTTGATTTGCATTTGCTGTTACACCAGTTCCGATGGCCCAAACAGGTTCATATGCAATTACAATATTTTCAAGAGCTTCAACGCCTGCCAATCCTTGTTCTAATTGACTTTTCAAAACCATTTCTGTTTGGCCTGCCTCTCTTTGGGTCAATAATTCTCCAATACATAATATTGGTTTCATATTTCCAGCCAAAACAGCTTTCACTTTCCGGTTGATCCATTCATCTGATTCACCGAAAACATGGCGACGCTCTGAATGGCCGACAATCACAAACTCTGCCCCACAGTCCCGAATCATTGAGACAGAAATTTCACCAGTAAAGGCACCAGTTTGTTCCCAATGACAGTTTTGGGCTGCAGAGTAGAATGGGGGTTTCACATTCAAGTCAAAAAGCCCTGTAAAAGGCGGGGCAAAAATAACGGAAACGTGTTCGATATCCAAAAGTAAATTCTTTGTTAATTCGATGAATGAAGCCCCTTCAGATGGGGTTTTATGCATTTTCCAGTTTCCGGCAACGATAGGTGTTAAACTCATGTTATATCTCCAAAGCTTTCATGGCAGGTAAATGATTACCACTTAACAATTCTAATGATGAACCCCCGCCAGTAGAGACGTGAGTCATCAACTGACTTAATCCATATTTTTCAGTGGCTGCGGAAGTATCACCACCGCCCACAATGACTTTTTGTCCATTTTCTACACAGTTGGCTAAATGGATGCCAATATCCCGTGTTCCTCTGCTGTATCCTTTCCTTTCGAATACTCCCAAAGGGCCATTCCAAACAACCGTTTCTGATAAGCTTATGATTTTTTTGAATTTGGTAATGGTTTCTGGGCCAATATCTAATCCCATGAGATTGTTAGGAATATCATTAATCAAAAAAGGACCCTTTGGCTCATTATCATCCAAAGATTTTCCGCATAGCACATCTTCTGGTAAATAAAGTTTAACTTGGCTCGTTCTAGCCAGGTTCAATATTTTTTTTGCAGTTGAAACCATGGCATCATCTATGAGGGATCCACCTATCTCTTTTCCGCGGGCTTTTAAAAAAGTGAATGCCATCCCACCGCCAATAATAATGTTATCAGCTTTTTCCATAAAATGGTGGATAAGCCCTAATTTGCTACCAACTTTTGCTCCCCCCAAAATCAAGGTAAGAGGGCGATTAGGCCTTTGGATAAAACGATCCAAAAAATTAATCTCTTTATCCACAAGCCATCCGATGCCTGCATGCTTGAAATGAGATACCACTCCCACATTTGACGCATGGGCGCGATGAGCTGTCCCAAATGCATCATTGATATAAATTTGACCATGACGTGCTAACCGTGAAGAAAAAATTGGATCATTTTTCCTTTCTCCTGGATGAAACCGTAGATTTTCTAGTAGGTGAATCTCTCCGGCTTTTAGGCTTAAAGAAGTGTCAATAGCATCATTAGAGACACAATCTTCAGAAAATTTGATAGGCATTTCCATAAGCCCGGCCAATTCTTCTCCAGCTGGTATCAAACTTAATGTAGGATCCACCTCACCATTTGGTCTACCTAAATGTGACATAAGGACGACAGATGCCCCATTATCCAAACATGTATTGATGGTGGGCATAACTGCCTTAATTCGAAAATTATTGGTAACCTGTTCCCCTTCCATTGGTACATTAAAATCTACTCGCATGAGAATATTCTTTCCCTTTAAATCAAACGCTTTCAGCGTACGTATCATCTTTTTTCTCCAAAGGTGTTGCCACGGTAAGTGCAACAATTGTTTTTGCTCCGGCATTTTTTAATAGGGATGCCATGGATGAAATGGTCGCTCCTGTTGTTAATACATCATCCACGATTCCAATGTTTTTATTGGTAACATCCTGATTGATCCAGAATGCTTTTTTCATGTTATTTAATCTCTCTTTTTGGTCAAGGGTCGTTTGAGAGATGGTATGTTTTATCCTTTTCATTATTTTTGTACGGACTGGTTTTTGAACGGCTTTCCCTAATCCATTTGCAATCCACCTAGCTTGATTAAACCCCCTATCCCTAAACTTTACAGGATGAAGCGGTACGGGTATCAAATAATCCAATTCCTGAATTGTATTTTTATGAAGTTGATCTCCCAGTAAACTACCAAGAAAAAAACCGATTCTTGCTCGATCTTCGTACTTCAATGAATGAATGGCGGTTCTTAATTCATCGCCAAAATCCCACCCCGAAAGTACTACATCAATCCCATCATTTACGGTTAATTCCTGAACCCTATCCTCAATTGGGAGCGGAGTCATATGTTGAAGACAATCTAGGCAAATAGGATCCTGTGAAAAAAAATCTCCTTCTCTACAGACCAGACACTGATTTGGAAAAAGTAAACTTATAAATGAATTCCCCACTATGTTCAGGCTTGGAATAATTGTCAAAATAGCCATATTTGATTATTGAAATTAGTGGAATATCTAAAAACATACCAAGGTAGATTGGTTGGATATTTCTTTTTCTTTATAAGGGCGGTAATTTCGACTATGCCTGATTTTTTCGTCGGTAACAAATCCAAGATAAATTTCCAGGATCTTATGCCCCACCGAATACATGAGATCTTGCTGGTCGCCAGTGTTTATGATGCATTTATTCTTGAAGAAGATGGTCATCTCACGGAGCAGATTTTGACAGAATATATTGGCATGAATTTCAATTATGCTCCCCGCGTCACCCGTGTTTCCACCGGGAGAGAGGCTATAGAAATAATGATTAAAAAGAAATTTGACCTTGTTATTGTCATGCTTCGAATTGAAGATCAAGATCCAATTTCACTTGGTACTGCTATCAAGAAGAAATATCCCAGAAAACCAGTGATTCTTCTGGTATTTGATGAAACAGAACTTAAACAGTTACCTGAGACTATTACACCACAATCAATAAACCGCGTCTTTATCTGGTCTGGTGATGCCAGTGTTTTTCCTGCTATTATAAAATATGTAGAGGATCGAAAAAATGCTAAGCAGGATATTGGCAAAGGTGATGTTCGCTCAATCTTGTTGGTGGAAGATTCTCCAGGGATGTATTCAGTTCTTCTTCCATTGATATATAAAGAAATTATGTATCAGACAAAGAATTTAGTGAATAGAAGTTTGAATCAATCCCAGCGATTACTTCATCTCAGAGGAAGACCTAAAATTCTATTAACACCCAATTTTGAAACAGCACAAAATTTTATAAAGAAATATAAAGATAATATGATTGGTGTAATCTCGGATATGCGATTCCCAAAAAAGGGGATTAAAGACCCTGAAGCGGGGTTAAAGTTTGCACAATGGCTTCGGAAAATTGACCCATCCATACCAATTATGCTTCAGTCTACCAACATAGATAACCGTGAAATGGCCAAGAAAGTTAATGCGGCATTTCTACATAAAAGATCAAATACACTTTTCAAAGATTTGCGAATTTTTATCACCGAAAATTTTGGTTTTGGAGACTTTATTTTCAAAACATCCAATAAAAAAGAAGTTGGGCGTGCCAGATCAATAGATGAATTCATAAATGGAATTCGAGAAATCCCGGTTGAATCGTTATTGTACCATGCAAAAAGTCATCACTTTTCCAATTGGCTCGCTGCAAGAACAGAATTTAAACTTGCTTCAAGATTGCGTCCTGTTTATGCCCACGAATTTAATTCAGGTGAATTATTAAGAACGTATTTATTACAGTGTTTAAGTTCTGAAAAAGACGAATCCGAATACAGGGTACTGGACTATACATCTGCCCGCTTTAAAAAACAAAAATCTGATTTTTTCCGCCTATGTGGCGGTTCTTTGGGTGGAAAAGCTAGAGGACTGGCATTTGCCAGATTTATGATCAAGCAATCTGGTATCGAGGAAGAATTTGAGGATATAACAATTCGAGTTCCAGATTGTGCTGTCGTGGGAACTCATGAATTTGACCAATTCATGAAAGATAATCAATTATGGCAAAAAGCTCTAAATATAGATGATAATAAAAAATTAGAAAGAGCCTTTAAAAAAGCTCGCCTTTCCATAGATCTCATTCTAAAGTTGGAATCATTTATTCTAGATCATAAAAATCCATTGGCTGTAAGATCATCTAGCCTTTTGGAAGATTCTCAATATCAACCTCTTGCCGGTAGCTATCAAACTATAATGCTACCCAATAATTCAAGATCAACAAAAAAAAGATTGAATGAATTGATGATAGCTATAAAGAGTGTTTTTGCTTCAACATATAAAGGTGAAGCCAAATCATTATTAGACTCTACAGGACATAGGATAGAAGAAGAAAAAATGGCTGTTATCATTCAAGAAATTGTAGGTCAGTCTTACAAAAGTAAGCGCTTTTATCCAACATTCAGCGGTGTTTTAAAAAGTATTAATTATTACCCGGTTTCTTATATGAAGCGTGAAGAGGGTGTGGTCTACCTTGCACTGGGATTCGGCAGGACAATTGTAGATGGCGAAAAATGTCTTAGAATATCGCCGGAATATCCTTTGATTCTGCCCCAATTTTATTCAGTTAAAGCAACAAAGCAAAATTCTCAAAACCAATTCTATGGATTACAACTTAAAGCATCTGAGAATAATTCTCATAAAGATCTAAATACCTATTCCATAAAAAACGCTGAAGATGATGGCGTCCTCAAATGGCTTGGTAGCGTAATCTCCAATGATGACAATACACTCCGAGATTCCTTGTCTAAACCTGGAACTCGGGTCGTCTCTTTCGCTCCTATATTAAAATGGAATATGATTCCCCTTGCTAAAATTTCTAAACGGATTTTGTCTTTAGGAAAAGCAGCCATGGGATGCCCAATTGAAATTGAATTTGCTGTCAATATTTATAAAAATAAAAAACCGGAATTTTGCCTATTACAGATTAAACCCATTGTATTAACAGGATTAAAATCAATTCAAACTAATTTAACAGATGTAGAAGTATTTTGTAAAAGTCATATCACCTTGGGAGATGGGAAAATTGATCAAATCCAAGATTTGATTGTTGTACGGCATGATTCATTTGACCCTGCAAAAACACCCGAAATTGCAATAGAAGTAGAAAAGATAAACCAAAAATTTGGTTTGAAAGAAAATTATATTCTTTCGGGTCCAGGAAGATGGGGATCGGCAGATCCATGGCTGGGAATTCCCGTCAACTGGCGACAAATTTCACAGGCAAAAATCATTATTGAAGTTGGAAGGAAGGATATGCCAGTGGATCCATCTTTCGGAAGTCATTTTTTCCAAAACATTACCAGTCTACATGTAGCTTACATCACCATCGATCCTATGAGAAGGGAAGATATTTTAAATCTGGATTGGCTATCCCGGGATAATCTGAAACAATCTGGACAATACGTGGATTGGTATCGATTTAATCAACCTTTTTTAGCCACATTAAACGGAATGACCGGTGCTGGGATTATATACCAACCTAAACCGGACACCCCGGAAATGATGGATGAAGAGGAGTCTAGCGGGATCTAATTAATTGCTACTTTATATTTAAACTACACCTTGGTCCAACATGGAGTCTGCAATTTTAATAAATCCTGCAATATTTGCACCCTTCACATAATTT
>CAZCHA010000088.1:0-6202 GCA_964498175.1 uncultured bacterium | reverse complement strand
TTGGATTCATTTTAAATTATTAGATTTTCTATTTAATAAATGTCCCTCCAATGTGGAATTGTAGGACTACCCAATGTGGGAAAGTCTACCCTATTTAACGCCCTGACAGAATCCGGCGTTCCAGCTGAAAATTATCCTTTTTGCACTATTGAACCCCATGTGGGTATCGTGGCATTACTGGACGATCGGCTAAAAGAATTGGGGAAGATCTATAAACCGCAGAAGATTGTTCCTGCAGCAGTGGAATTTACGGATATTGCAGGATTGGTCCGGGGCGCCAGCAAAGGCGAGGGTTTGGGAAATAAATTCCTCGGACAAATCCGACAGACTGCCGCCATTATTCATGTGGTGCGATGCTTTGAAAATGATAATGTCACTCATGTTGAGGGCAATGTGGATCCGATTCGGGATGCGGGAACAATTGAAACAGAATTACTGCTTGCTGATCTGGAAACATTAGAAAAACGCCACCGCAAAACGGAAAAGGGAGCCCGATCCGGTGATAAGAGAGCCAAGAAAGAATTGGATCTGATCAATCGATTGATCCAGCATTGCAATGAGGGACACCGGGCGCGTACCCTTCCCATCCATGATGCAGATGAAAAAAAGATACTGCACTCCCTGCACCTACTCAGCAGCAAACCAATCCTATACATAGCAAACGTAGATGAAACAGAGATAATACAGGATGAAAGAAATAAGCATGTTCAAGCCCTTTTTAATTTTGCTGAGAAAGAAGGAAATTCTGCTATCCGGATCTGTGCCTCCATTGAACAGGAGATCGCGGTTCTACCGAAAGAAGAAAAAGAATTATTCCTGGTAGAATACAACCTCCCTGAGCCGGGACTCCATAAAGTGATCCATGCTGGATTCAGCTTACTGGGGCTCCATACATTCTTTACCTGCGGTGATAAACAGGTTCGGGCCTGGACCATTCCTGTTGGCGCATCTGCACCCAAGGCAGCGGGAGAGATCCATACAGATTTTGAACGTGGTTTTATTAAGGCAGAAATATTCCAATATGATGAAATAATAAAGCATGGTTCAGAAAAAGCTCTTTCAGATTTGGGATTGATCCGGCAGGAAGGTAAGCAATATATTGTGAAAGATGGGGATTGTATTTTCTTTAAATTTAATGTCTAATGGTAAATTGATATAAAAAAAGGGCAGTTTTCACTGCCCTTTTTAATTATTAAGATAAAGATGTTTTATTCGTCATCATCCTCTTCATCATCTTCTTCTTCTTCATCTTCTTCGTCATCATCATAGTAATAATCAGGCGGATAAGCAAAATATGGATTGTTTGCCATGTTGTATGGGTCATAAGGATTCGGTTCTTCTTCCTTTTTTTCCTCTACTGCAACTTCAGGGGTCGCTTCCTGTTTTACCACAATCACCCGAGGTTCATCTGATGCTTCCGTGGACTCCTGTGATTGTTTAATTGCATCCATGACCAAGTCCCGGTCAGAATCTGATAACCCACTACCGCCTGCTGGAGCCACTGTAGATGATGCCTGATTTCGGAAATTGAGCCCGGTTAACACTGCAAAAAATAGGATTACCAGTGCAAAAATAGATCCTTCGGGTTGAAATTCAAATCCGCCAAACATATTTTGCGTAATACCAAACCCAAAGAATATCCCAATAGAAAGTAAGATGCCAAACAGCAGGATCATATTACCCATTTGTTGCGGCATATTCGATTCCATTACTAGCATGTACAGGAACCAAACCATGATCCCTGCAACTGCAATAATGATGCTCACTAGAAATTCTCCCAAGAGGAGCGATGTAAAAAAGCCGACGACGCCGGCTGCCGGAATTATGAATCCTATCCCGGATTTCATGTCGTTAGCCATGATGAAACTCCATTAATACCTCGATTTACACTAAAAATTGCCGTTTGTTCTGCACAAATGCAAGATTTTTCCCAATTGAATAAGTTGCGGTTTTCTGTCATGTATTCCCCATTCTTGATTATGTAAATTTCACCCTTATTTATGCGAAATGAATCAGTCAAAGTTGGTGTGATTGGTGTGGGTCATTTGGGTCAGCATCACACAAAACATTATGCATCCTTACAGGATGCGGAACTTGTGGGTGTCTTTGATACAGATACAGACCGAGCAATATCTATCGCCAGTCAAAATAGCACGAAACCATTTACAGAATTATCATCTTTATTAGATGCAGTTGAGGCAGTCTCTATTGTGACACCAACGAAATTTCACGTTGATGTGGCGGCGGCATGTATCCAAGCTGGAAAACATGTTTTTATCGAAAAACCTATTACCACAACATTGGAAGAGGCTGATCGTCTTCTCTTATTATCGAAGGAAAAAGGGACCATGATCCAAGTCGGGCATATAGAAAGATTAAATCCTGCCCTCCTGGCTCTTCAACCCTTTACTATTAATCCAAAATTCATTGAGATCCAAAGACTGGCGCCTTACACTACTCGGGGAACAGATGTCCCTGTCGTTTTGGATCTCATGATCCATGATATCGATATTTTATTATCCCTAGTGGATTCGCCGGTGAGTACCATTCGTGCGACAGGGTTATCTATTCTTACTGATTCTGTAGATATTGCCCACGCAAGGATTAGGTTTGGAAATGGAACGGTAGCCAGCATCATGTCCAGTCGCGTGGCAAAAGACAAAGTCCGAAAAGTAAAAGTTTTTCAACGAGATCTTTATGCCACTATTGATCTTTTATTAGGGTTGACAGAGATTTATAAAGTGGTTGGTGACCCGGATGAGGACTCGCAAGCCCTCATGACTGCACCCTTTGAATATGATGGGTCTGAGCGGTTCATTGCCTACCATAAACCACCGGTAATTTCCGGAGATGCACTTCGAATGGAACTTGATAATTTTATTAAATCAGTTCAAGGGAAAGAAACACCTATTGTCACTGGCAAGGCTGGTAGAGAAGCTTTAGAAGTGGCGATGGAAATACAACGCATTATCATCCAGGATATTCACTAATGGATTTACGTAATTTTCTTTTTTCTTACAGAAGTTTTACCCCTGTCCCACTTGTATTATCGCTTCTATATTTTGCTAATCCCGAAATGCCTTTTTTATTTTATGGCTTGAGTTTAGCAATAATCGGTGAATCGATCCGTATCAACGCCGTTAGGTATGCGGGTGGGGCTACTCGGACAACAAAAGTGGGGGCGCCATCACTCTGCACCTCAGGGCCCTATGCAAGAACTCGTAATCCACTTTATCTGGGTAATATGATTATTTATTGCGGTGTAGCTTTGATAGCCGGAGGACAATTCATGTGGGAATTTCTTTTGGTTGTGTTCGTTTTTTTCACCTTTCAATATTCTATGATTATCTCATTGGAAGAAGAAACTCTGATAGGTCTATTTGGCGATGAATATGAAACGTACCGAGGAAATGTTCCAAGATTATTCCCCAGAATTTATCCATGGTTGGGTACCGATGATCGGTCTCCTACACCTATAACCAAAACGCTACGAACTGAAATACGGACCCTACAGAATATTGCTCTTATTTTATTATTGATTTCTGCCCGAACCTATTTCGGATCAATGATTTAATTTGGAAGATGCGCGGATCATGAATTCGGAGCCTTTAAAATTCTTTTTGATTGCAGGAGAGCCTTCCGGTGATCTTCATGGCGGGAAATTGATTCATGCCATAAAAAATATTCATCCAAATTCCGCATTTATGGGGCATGGCGGCAATGCAATGAAAGAAGCCGGTATGCAGATATTAGAACACACTGATAATTTGGCTATAATGGGATTCGTAGAAGTCATAAAACACCTTCCTCGTATGATGAAGATCATGGGGAAAACAATTGATACTATTAGCCGAACAAAACCAGACAGAATAATTTTAATTGATTATCCAGGCTTTAACCTTCGTCTGGCAAAGCGGATCCAACATTTAAAAATTCCCATTACATATTTTATTTTACCACAAGTTTGGGCCTGGAAAGAGAAACGGGTTGAAACTATGAAAGCAGTTTTAGACCAATCTCTATCTATTTTCCCATTTGAACAAGAATGGTTTGAATCCCGCGGACTGCAGACCAACTATGTTGGGCATCCATTTTCTGAACAGGAACATTTAGATGAATCGTCTAAAGAATTTTTTCAACGTCATGATATTACTATTGAGCATCCATTGCTGGTTCTACTTCCTGGGAGTCGCCAACAGGAAGTGGATCGTCATTGGTCTATTTTTCTAAGAACTGTGCAAAAACTAAAAAAATTCAATTCATTAATTCAGGTTATGGTGGGTAAGTCACCCAATTTGAGTTTATCTCCCATACCGAATGATTTCAAAGTCGAAGAGAATGCACGTAAGGCCATGATAGCGGGAACTGCTGCTATAGTCTCATCAGGTACGGCAACCTTGGAATGTGCCGTAGAAGACACAGCTATGGTTGTATGTTACAAGCTTTCTACTTTTTCTTGGTGGATGGCAAAAAATATGACTTCTGTAAAATATGCATCCATGGTCAATCTTATTGCTGATGAAAATATTGTTCCAGAATTCTTACAACATAACATGACAGAAGAAAATTTAGTAAAATCAATTATTCCTCTTCTAAATGCTAAAAGTATTGAACGAAAAAAAATGCTTAGTGGATTTGATAGGATTCGTCGGACATTAGGTATGCCTGGTGTGTACAATCGCACTGCTGAATCAATTATTTCTAAAACAATAGTAGAAGCATGATTGATTCCATTTCTATTCAAATTAAGACTATTCTGGGAAGTATTCTTCTTAAATTTATTTATGGCTCTAATCAAAAAGATGTGAGAGGCAGAGACAACTACGAATCGTTAATCAAGGAAGGGAAATCTGTTATTCTTGCGGTTTGGCATGGTCAATTATTATCAGTTGTTCATGATTTGAGAAAAGAAAAATTTTATGCTATTGCTGGGACACATGAAGATGCTGAAATCATTTCCCGTATCGCCACAAAGTGGGGTTGGAACATGATGCGTGGTTCCAGTAAAGAAAAAGGAGAGGTAGCCTATAAAAATATGCTCAATGCCTTGAATCAGCCCGGTAATGCTGTTTTCATTACACCTGATGGCCCAACGGGCCCTGCTCGTGTCCCCAAACCTGGAGGAATACGTGCAGCTCAAGCTACAAATGCAGCCATTATTCCCATTAGTGTCCATTCCACTCGTAGATGGGGATTCACTAATTGGGATACTTTCTATTTGGAAAAGCCTTTTGGGAAAATTTACATCCAATATGGAGAACCAATATTTTTCAATAAAAAGCAAGCATTTGATGAATGTAGTCAAATATTTATAGAAAAAATGGCCGAAATGGAAAATATATATTTGTAGTATACAAATTATGAGAGTCTATAAAGAATACCTGGCATATTTGTTATTTCCATTGGCTATCTTCTATTGGGGACTCGTTTATTGGCGCAATTTATTTTATAAATATGGTTTTTTTATTACCCATCGCTTAAAATGTTATGTAATTAGTGTTGGAAATATAACAGTAGGGGGAACGGGCAAGACACCTACTGTGATATTTTTGGCCCGCTATTTACAAAATAATGGGAAGAAAGTTGGAGTTCTGAGCCGAGGGTATGGCCGATCTACCAAGGGGACACTTTTGGTGTCGGATGGAACCGGGCCAAAAACATCATGGGAAGAATCAGGGGATGAACCATATTTGATATCGAAAAAATTGGATCAAGTACCCGTCGTTGTTGATGAAGACCGATTTAGAGGGGGAACCTTTTTGATGCAACAATTTAACCCGGATATTATATTATTGGATGATGGCTTTCAACACCGTGGTTTAGAAAGAGATTTAGATCTTGTATTGGTCAACAGCGGTGATTTAATCTCTGATCATAAATTGCTGCCCTATGGTTTTTTACGGGAACCTTGGATTAATATCAGCCGAGGCCATGCAGTAATACTCACTAAAACTAATTTGAATAAACCCAAACCCTTTTTAAGAAGAAAACTCCGGGAAACTAAATTGCCAATTTTACAATCCACTTCTGAACCATCCATTTCTTCTTTATCACCGGAAACTCCGGATACCACAAAAAAGAGAAAAGTATTTATTGTTTCCGCCATTGGTGATGCTGCTGGGTTTAATAAAACTGTCAAAAATATGGGCTGCATCATTGTGGGGGAAAAGATTTTCCCGGATCACTTTAACTATTCTCAAAC
>CAZCHA010000087.1:0-6225 GCA_964498175.1 uncultured bacterium | reverse complement strand
TTAAGGAAATACAGTGGATTTTTTATACGCAGCAGCACAACCGGGGCAAGGCGGAGGCGGACTTGCAGCATTTTTACCATTCATCGTCATTATGTTCATCATTTATTTTTTGATGATTCGACCCCAGACCAAACGTCAGAAAGAAAAAGATATCATGCGGGATGGCTTAAAAAAAGGTGATAAAATCATCACCATGGGTGGTATTTATGGTACTGTCCAGGGGTTTAAGGAAAAAGGCCGGCAAGCTATCATTAAGGTTGATAATAACACAAATATTACAATCAACAAGACTGCAGTTGCTGGTTTAGCTGAAAAAATAAAAGATACTGAATTAGAACAAACCTAATGGCTGTCAAGAATATTGTTCATTACGGGGATCCGATCCTACGTAAGAAATGTAATGCGTTTAAGGATTTTTCCAACATTGACAATCTGCTGGATGACATGTTTGATTCTATGTATGAAGCGGAGGGTATCGGCTTAGCAGCTAACCAGATTGGCCTGGACATGAATCTTTTCATTATAGATGTAACTCATACAGAAGAAACCGAAACACCTCATGTATTCATCAATAGTAAAATTATTTCCAAGTATGGCGATGAAGGTGTTTATCAGGAAGGATGTTTATCCTTACCTGGAATATCTTTAGATGTTTTACGGCCGGAAAAGGTCACCTTAAAATATCAAACCCCTGATAAAGAATGGCATGAAGATGAATTTGATGGTTTGTTATCTCGAGCTATTCAGCATGAGACTGATCATTTAAATGGTATTTACATTATAGATCGGGTAAGTGAAATTGAAAGAATTCAGTATCAGACGGAATTGAAAGAATTAGAAAAATTATCCAAGAAGCATCATAAAGTTCAGTCTGGCAATAAGGGGTTTGTCCTTTAATCACTTATTTCATTTTTTTGCGGGAGTAACCTAATGCGCCTTGTTTTTATGGGAAACCCCCAATTTGCTCTCCCAACTTTAAAAGCTCTTTTATCTAGCCAGCATGATGTTGTAGGTATTTTATCCAATCCGCCAAAACCCATGGGTCGTGGTCGTAAATTGAAATCCACTGCCATTGGCCAGTTTGCCAAGGAAAATGATTTGAATCTCCTTCAATCATCAACCCTTAAATCTGATGAACTTCATAATCAATTATCCATATTGAATCCGGATGTTTTTGTGGTTGTTGCTTTTCAAATCTTACCAAAATCATTGATTGATCTACCAAAATTTGGCGCTGTGAATCTCCATGCATCCTTATTACCGAAATATCGTGGCGCAGGTCCGATCCAATGGTCACTTATGAATGGAGATAAAACAAGCGGTATCACGGTTTTTCAAATTAAACCGAGTGTGGATACAGGGGATATACTATTACAGGAAAAAATCGATATTTTTCCTGATGATAATATGTTGACATTTGGAACACGGCTTAGCACAATTGGAGCAAATCTGGTTGTAAAAGCATTAGATGGCATTCAAGAGGGTTCTCTACAACCTATTATTCAGAATAATAATTATGCAACTCACGCACCAAAGATTACAAAAAAGATGACAATTATTAATTGGTCCTGGGCTGCTGATAAGATACATAATTGGGTACGGGGTTTATCTCCTTACCCTGGAATGTCAACCACTTGGAAAGGTAAACGAATGCGTATTTTCAACACGCGTGTTATAGACGAAGATGCTATTTTAGGAGATGGAATAGTGTTTAAGGTTGATTCTGAAGAAATATTCGTAGATACGGGTGAACATTTATTAGCTTTTTCCGAAATTCAGTTGGAAGGGAAAAAACAAATGAGGGTGTCTGATTTCATGAAAGGTAACAATCTTCAAAAGGGGGATAAGTTGGGCGAATGAAACAGGATGCTCGTTTTTTATCTGTAAAGATCCTTAATCGATTCGATAAAAAGAATGAACAGTTGGTTTTGTCACGGAACCAGATTTTTTCTAGTTTTAAACCTGAATCTATAGATAAATCCCGCGCCATGGTTTTGACAAATGAAATTATCAGGCTTAGAGACCGTTTGGATGTTATGATTGAATATGTCTCAGGGCGAAAGACCAATCGCCTGGACCCGTCATTAATTTCCATTTTACGAGTTGGATTTTATGAGATTATTTATGATGAATCCATCCCGGATTATGCTGCGGTTGATTCCTTGGTTAATTTGACAAAGACTGTTTTAAGCAGGAAAGCATCTAAACTGACCAATGCAGTGTTGAGGAACTTGATCAGGTATAGGGATAAAGATTCAAATTGGGATGAGTTGTTAAAGAAAAAGCCAAAATGGATTTCATTGCCGATCTGGCTCCAAAAAAGGTGGAAATATCAATTTGGTGAAAATGGATTTATTGCATTAGTCAATTGCATTAATCAAAATCCAAATATTTTTGTCAGAGTTGATTTAACCAACTATACTGTGGACGATGCAAAGGAATCCCTCATTGAATCGGGAATTGAAGCAGAAAATTATTCCCCTTCATTTTTAAAGATTTTGACTGGTTCCGGAAAAATATTCTCTACCGATCTATTTCAATCTGGGAAAGTTTCAATTCAGAATCCAGCAGCAGGTGCCATTGTGGAATTTTTAAACCCGTTAAGAGGAGAAATTGTTTTGGATGTTTGTGCTGCACCGGGAACCAAATCACTTTTCATTGCAGAAAAAGTGGGAGAAAAGGGAAAAGTTCTGGCATCAGATTTAGATCAATTAAGGGTAAGCCGTGGAAAAAATGATCTGAACCGACATAAACGCAAAAATATTGAATGGAGTGTGAAGGATGCTACTCAGGATACTTTTCCTATGGCAGATAAAATACTGATTGATGCACCTTGTACGGGAACAGGAGTGATGGGTCGTAAACCGGATATCCGTTGGAGACGAAAACCAGAAGATATTACTGACATGGCAATTTTACAAATGAAGCTTTTGAAGCATATGTCCCAATTCTTGAATGATGGGGGAACTTTGGTTTATGGAACTTGTTCTATTGAACCGGAAGAGAATTGGAACGTGGTTGAACAGTTCCTTAAGTTAAATGCTGACTTTAAGTTGATGACACAACCATCTCAGGTGATGCCAGAATGGATTAATGAAATGGGTTGTTTAAGTACTTTTCCACACATCCATGGCATTGATGGACTGTTTGCAGCAAGGATCACACGATTATGATAAAAAAAATAGCTAGTTATATTGCCATTTTTGGGAGTTTATCCCTAATGGCTATCCTGTTGTTTGATGTGGTCATTATGCCCGGATATGTGCGTATGAATGATGGACGCTATATGGTAAATGTGACAGGAAAAACACTTCAACATGCCCTGAAAGTTTTGGATTCTGAAGGATACAGTGGTCTTGTATCTGATACCCTATATTCAGCTACATACGAAGCTGGGACAATCGTTGACCAATATCCATTACCGAATACTAGAGTGAAAGAGGGCCGCACCGTCAGACTCAAAATTGCCCATTTAGAAAAAATGGTTTCAATTCCAGACTTGATTGGGAGATCGATTCGGAGTGCAGAATTAATGCTGAATCAATCCGGATTGGAGATAGATACGGTTTATGAGGAATTTAATTCGGATGTTCCTTCGGGCAATGTTACCTGGCAATATCCTAAAGGTGGAGACTTGTTAAACAAAGGTATGGGGCTTCATCTGACTGTTAGCCTGGGTGTTCCGCCAAATTTTTATCAAGTTCCTAATTTATTTGGTTTGAGTAAGAAAAAAGCTGTTAATGATCTTCAAAAAGCTGGGTTTACCATCGGAAAATTATTGTATCGCCAAAATGAAGACCTGATACCATATACAGTTTTAGATCAATCCATTCCTGCGGAAACAGTTTTGGAAGAGCCTTCAACCATCGATTTGACTGTAAGTGTTTTGGATATGCAGGATATTTTTAACCAAATGATTGATCAGTGAAATCTATCCCGACTAACGAGGTAACTCGGAAGATTCTCCATCTTTTTTCATCGATTATTCCATTGGGATATATGTGGTTTATCCAGGATAAAGAGATCATGGTTATTATATTAGGTTGTTTGAGTTTATTCGCAATTCTATTGGAGATCAGTCGAAAAAAATGGGATTCAGTAGAATCCTTATTTGAAAAACATTTCAATTTTATGTTACGCCAAAACGAATTTGATGGAGGCCTGACTGGTGCAACATGGCTTTTATTTGGTAGCACCATCACTGTTTTCCTTTTTCCAATACAAATTGCAGTTCCTTCGCTATTATTTCTAACTGTGGGAGATGTATTTGCGGCCATCATTGGGAAAGGGATACCCATAGGAAAAATTGGTGACAAACATCTGTCTGGAACTATTGCCGGCATAATGACTTCATGTGGTATTGCCTTGTGGATTAATCAAATTTTGCCTGGGGAAATTATCATCCTGAGTTCAATAGCGAGCATGCTTGTTGAATTGGCACCCATCCCCATGAATGATAACCTGACTATTCCCCTCACCGGCGGGCTTGTCATGTGTTATGGGCTAATGATTTTATGACCATACTTTCCCCATCCGCACTTTGGTTTCTTGCTGCAATCAGTATTCCCATCGTTATCCATTTATTAAGCCGACTTCGAATCAATAAAGTTGAATTCAGTACAGTTCGATTTATCAAACAATTGGAAACAAGTTCCATCCGAAAGATGAAATTCCAACAAATCTTATTATTATTATTAAGAATGTTGGTGATTGCATCCCTGGTTATGATGATGACACAGCCTGTTACCCAGGGGTTTATGCCTGGTTGGCTTGCGGCTGAACAAGATGCGAGGTTGATCCTGGTTATTGACAATTCTGCAAGCATGAATGTAAAGGCTGGCAATCAATCTTTCATTGAACTTTCCAAAAAAGAAGCAATTGGATTATTACCATCATTTAATAAAGAAACTCAGATTACACTTGCACAAACATGTCCACCCAAAACAATCTTTATGGGGCAATCTAATGATCCGGGTTTGCGCAAATCGATCCAGGGTATTCAACCTACAGTGGGTTATGATGATCTATGGGCCAACTTGAATCATTTATTGAAGGATGAAACTATTGTTGAACCGATTAAAGAATGCGTGATTTTCAGCGATTTTATGTATCGTCCCGATTCTACCTTTATTGAAGGGGTTCCAAGTTTTGAGTCGTGGAAATTCTATTTTATTCAACCGGGTACGGTATATGATAATCTTTCTATCCGATCTGTATCTTCATTAAACCGGATCAAGACCATGAGCCAGTTGGTGAAATTGAATACGCGGATTGAAAATTCAGGTGAATTGCCAAAGCCCAATGTTCCCCTGGAACTATTGTTTAATGACCACCGGGTGGGACAGGTGGTTTCTGAAATTGAATCGGGGAAGGAAAAAGAATTCCAGTTCCAGGCATATCCTGCAAATATGGGTATTGTTCAGTGCAGGGTTTCATTACCAAAGGATAATTATGATTTAGATAATAACTGGTTTCTTTCCATGTCTATCATGGAACAGATCCGCTGTGGAATAATTGGTGCTAATTCTGATGACGTAGCCATGTTAGAGATGGTTTTGCGTGCTATTGATCCCCAACACCAGTTTTTATCTATTGAATCCAGGATCCAGCCGGAATTAAATCGATTATTTTTGGATGATGTGGATGTTGCTCTTATTCATAATCCTAAAAATATAACAGAAGAGGGTGTAAAGGATTTGGAAAAATTCCTTCGATCCGGCGGCGGTGTTATTTGGTTTCAGGGCAATGAAGATGGCTCTGAATTCCACTCGGATATTTTTGAAAAGATAGGGTTCCCATTCCCTGAAAAAAGAATGAATGCAGGGCAGGGATTTTTTTCCACCCAAATTGCCGGAGAATATTCTGATCTTCTCCAGGATCTTCAAGTAAGAAACTTGGATAGTGAATTACCAGAAGTATTCAATTATATCAAGACAAAATTTGATGTAAAGCAAAAAGTACATTGGACATTGAATAATAGTGATCCACTATTGATAGAGTTTTCAAAAGGGAGTGGTGCAATTTTTTATTTTTCAACCTTGCTGGATCTTCGGTGGAACGATTTAGCTATTCGCGGCATGCTGGTACCTCTTATTTATCGTTTATTGGTTTTGACGGGGACGGATGAGATTAACACATCTTCTGTAAAGATCGATGAACCCAAATGGATTTCTGTTGAAGAAAAGTATCTTCGGCACAAATGGGAAATTGTATCACCATCGGGAA
>CAZCHA010000086.1:0-6226 GCA_964498175.1 uncultured bacterium | reverse complement strand
ATTGCAAGTGACCTACCGTAGTAGTCTAAAGCCTTTTCATAGTCATTTTTAATTTTGTGCACAAGCCCGATGTTATTGAGGCAATTTCCCATCCCTCTCTTATCACCAAGTTCCTCTTGTATTGCAAATGATTTGCCCAAGCAGTCTAAAGCCTTTTCATAGTCATTTTTCATGTAGTGCAGAATCCCAATGTTATTAAGGCCATTACTCATCCCTCTCTTATCACCAAGCACATCCGATTGTTTTAATGCAGACATATATATTTCCATTGCCTTATCATAATCACCCATATTAGAATATGTCGCGCCAAGTATGAGTTTAGCACTAATCAAATTATCATCTAATTCTATAGCTTTTTTTAAAAGTTCTCTTACAATTTCAGTATCATCTCTGCTTTCTCGCTTTTCGTATTTGTGTTTTGCTTTTATATAGAGTTCATAAGCATCAGGATTTATTTTTCTATCAATTTCTGAATCTTGCAGGATTTGTATTTCAAGTGTTTCTAAAATATTATCGGATAGATCATCCTTGATAGTTGCAAGGTCTTTCCAATCTGTTTGCCACCGTTTGTTATAAACTACTTTAGATTCTTTTGTGTCAAATATCTCCATAGACAATTGAAAAACAGAATCCATTTTCCAGAGTGTGCCCTGCGCAACGTATCGAACAAATAACTTTTTGGCTAAATCACCGGTCTCCATCTCACCATAGTCTAATTTTTCAATATCCTTTAGACTGACAACTCGAATCATTCCGGCACCTGTAACATCAGTGATGAGATCAGAAGAGATTCCATAAGCATAAAATTCGTCTTCTTCTGCGCCCTTATTCTCAAAAGGTAAAATAGCAATGGAAGGAGTTTCATCCTTATCGGCGTAACCGATACGTAAGAACATAAAATTGATCAGCATAAATAGTCCAATCATGGAAGCGGCAACGCCCAGGGAATTCATTACATTCCACTGAAACCCTTCAGGCTCAAGTTTGGCTGAGACTCGTGACAGATCTGTTTCCGGAAGACCATGGGATGTAATACAGTATACCTTTACTTCTTGTCCAACACCCTTCAGTTTCGGTTTACCAAGATATTTAGTGGTGAACTCTGCTTCACGTATCAGGGCATCATTCACTTTATTAGAAATGGCAATACCACCGGGAGCGGCAAATGGCTCAATCCGAGCTGCTATATTGACATCATCTCCTATGATGTCATTCTCTTCTATTAAAATTTCACCCTGGTGTATGCCTATTCTAAGATCAAGATCATCGATCCGTTTAGATGCATCTTGTAGTTTGATACAGCAATTAACTGCATCAGTTACTGTGTCAAAAGTAAGGATTAAGCCATCACCGACTTCTTTTATCCAAGATCCATTAAATTTGGATACGATAGGTTGAAATAGATCTCGTTGTTGCTTCAGTAGAGCTGATGCTTTGGATTGATTATCAGATGCGAGCTTTGTATAACCAACAATATCGGTAAATACAATAGCAGCGAGTTTGCGGGTGGGTTCAGGCATAACTTAAGATTGGACTTTCTCCCACACTTCAATAATTGCTTTCGGTGTAGGATAGTTGTAAAACTTCTCTCTGACCTTGGTATCCATTACATCTGCTTTTTCTTGGATTTGGTTGTAAGCAGTTTCTAAATAGGACTTATCTTCTAATAGTTCATACAATCGAAAATTAATTTCAAATTCAATGTTCTCCTCTTCTTTGATGAGTCTGTAAATTTCCTGCTCATCATAATCTTTACCTAGTTCTTTATTAGCAAGATAAAAGTGGGTGGTTGTAAATAACTCAAAACCTTTTTCCCCAATTTCCTGTTTAATATGGAGTGATTTTTCTAAATATTCTACGGCTTTATTATACTCACCTCTATAGATATAAATGACCCCAATAGCATTTAAGCTGGTTCCTATTCCGCTTTTATTGCCTAATTCTTCATTGATTTTCAGAGAACGTCTAAAATATTTCATTGCTTGATCATATTCGCCTTTATATACATATATAACCCCATTGGTATTCAAGCTCTGTCCTATTCCTCCCTTATTACCTAATTCTTCAATGATCTTCAGGGAACGTTTGTAGTAGTCTAATGCCTGGTCATACTCGCCTTTTCCCGAGTGAATAGCCCCCATATTATTTATACACTCTGCTATTCCACCCTTATCACCCAATTCTTCCCTTATCTCCAATGATCGGCTAAAGTAGTCTAATGCCTGGTCATACTCGCCTTTTCTCCAGTGAATAGCTCCAATGCTATTTAAGCTACCACCTATTTGTTTTTTATCGCCTAAATCTTCACTTATTTTCAGAGAACGTTTAAAGTAATCTAATGCCTGATCATATTCGCCTTGTTGCCAGTAGATTGCTCCAATATTATTAAAGATCATTCCTATAGCGCTCTTGCCACCCAATTCTTCCCTTATCTTCAAGGAACGTCTGTAGTAATCTAATGCCTGGTCATACTCGCCTTTTTTTCTATAAAGCATGCCAATATTATTAAAGCTGGTTCCTATTCTGCTCTTATCGCCCAATTCTTCACTTATAGTTAAGGAACGATTCATGTAGTCTAATGTCTTATCATAATCGCCTTTTATTCCGTATATAATTCCGATGCTATTTAAACCAGATCCAATTCCACTCTTATCACCCAGTTCTTCCATTATCTTCAGGGAACGGTTGTAGTGGTCTGATGCCTGATCATACTCGCCTTTACGATAGTAAATATTCCCGATTTGATTTAGGGTACTTCCTATCCCACGCTTATCACCATTCAGCTCAGATTGTTTTAAAGCAGAAGTATAAATATCCATGGCCATATCATATTCACCCACACTAAAGTAAGTCGCACCAAGTAAAATTTTAGCTTTTATAAGATTATCATCAAGTTCTACGGCCTTATTTAGTAATCCTCTGGCAATTTCTATATCATCTTTATTTTCCCGCTTATCATATCTATGTTTGGCTTCAAGATAATATGCGTAAGCTTTAGGGTTTGAATCCAGAATCTGCTTTTCAGGGTCTTGCAGGATCTTGATCTCTAACGTTTCTAAAATGTTATCGGAAAGATCGTCTTTGATAGTTGCCAAATCCTTCCAGTCGGTTTGCCATCGTTTTGTATAAACTACTTTCGATTCTTTGGTATCAAAAATCTCCATAGAAAGCTGAAATACAGAATCCATTTTCCAAAGTGTACCCTGGGCAACATAACGTACAAATAATTCATTAGACAATTCGTCGTAGCCCATATTTGCATAATCAAGCTTTTCTATATCTTTCAACCCAGCCACTCTGATCAGTCCTGCACTGGTCACATCTGCAATCAAGTCCGAGCTAATACCGTAGGCATAAAATTCGTCGGCTTCTGCGCCCTTATTCTCAAAAGGTAAAATAGCAATGGAAGGTGTTTCATCCTTATCGGCATAACCGATACGTAAGAACATAAAATTGATCAGCATGAATAGTCCAATCACGGAAGCGGCAACGCCCAAGGAATTCATTACATTCCACTGGAACCCTTCAGACTCAAGTTTGGCTGAGACTCGTGACAGGTCGGTTTCCGGAAGATCATGAGACGTAATACAGTAAACTTTTACTTCCTGTCCAACACCTTTAAGCTTAGGCTTACCAAGATATTTAGTGGTGAAATCTGCTTCACGTATCAGGGCATCATTTACTTTATTAGAAATGGCAATACCACCGGGAGCGGCAAATGGCTCAATTCGAGCTGCTACATTGACATCATCACCAATGATGTCACCTTCTTTTTCTAATATCTCTCCAAGATGTATTCCAATCCTTAGATCTAGATTATCAATAGTATTAGCTTTTTCCTGGATCTTTAAACTGCAATTGACTGCATTGGTAATTGTATCGAAAGTTAGAATAAGTCCGTCACCCATTTCCTTGATCCATTGGCCATTATGGGATTCTACTATGGGTTTTATTTCATTTCGCTGAATATCGAGGAGATCACTGGCTTTCTGCTGGTCATCAGCTGTGAGCTTGGTAAAACCGACAATATCGGTAAATACAATAGCAGCGAGTTTGCGGGTGGGTTCAGGCATAACTTAGGATTGGATCATTTGCCACTCTTCAATAATTGCTTTCGGTGTGGGATAGTTGTAAAACTTCTCTCTGAGATTGGTATCAAGCACATCTTCTCTCTCTTTAACCTGGTCATAGGCGGTCTTCAGGTAGGATCGTTCACCCAAGAGTTGATAAATCATATAGTTGATCTCAAAATCAATATTATTCTCTTCAGCAATTAGTTTTTTAATATGAGCTACGTCATAGTCCCTGCCAAGGTGCTTGTAGGAGAGATAAAGGCATAGACTACCCCATAGACCCAGATCATCACCAGTCTCTTTCTTTAACTCTAAAGCTTTTTCTAAATATTGTTCTGCTGCAATCTTGTAATCACCCTTTGTTAAGTAAACCCAACCAATACTAATTAGATTGTTAGCGATAAAATCTTTCGGAGGATTTACTTCCTTATTCAATTCTAATACTTGATTATAATAATCCAAGCCTATATCAGTCTCTCCTCTTTTAAGAGCATGTATCTCACCCAATAGAGCCAACATATTAACTAACGCTAATTTATTCACGATCTCTTCAGATAAACTTTTTGCAGAATTTGCCTTTTCTATAGCGCTATCATAATCTCCCATCGTTGCATATAAATTTCCTTGATGAAAATTAGTCCAAACTATATATTTATTATCGGCAATTTCCTCACTCATCACCATTGCTTGTGTAAGATAATCTAAAGCCTTATCATAGTCCTTTAACTGAACATATATTTCGCTAAGCCCAAAAAAGGCTTCAATGGTATACGTCTTATTAATATCATCTTTCATTAACTCATAAGCTTGATTATAATAATCCAAGGCCTGCTTATAATCTTCCAATTTTGCATAAATAGATCCAATCGTTATCAAAGAACCATATTCACCAAATACATTGCCCAACGTATTATATATACCTAAAGCCCGTTTGGCATACTCCATAGCTTTATTATAATTTTTAACCCGATACCAGTTGTAGTATTGGGCAAGGGCTTCTGAAATCATAGCAATTCTCTCATTAGAACCAATCTCTTCCGCTAATGATAATGCTCGTTTGAAATATTCGTGGGCCCTGTCTGGTTCATCAATCTGAACGAAATACCCAATATTTGTAAGTGAAAAAGATTGCATCTCTTTGTCATCCATTTTTTCTGCAATTTCAAGCACTTTTTCCATATTGACCAAAGATTTTTCTCTGTCACCATTCTGTAGATAAATAACCCCCATATTAGTAAGAAGTCTTGTCTTTAGTTCTATAAAATTAATTTCTTCAACAATTTTGATTGCTCGCTCATAATATTCCATTACTTTACTATTTTCTTCACCACTAAAAAACAGCATGGTTCCTATGCCATATAATGCATAGGCAATGCCTTCCTTATTATTTGCTTGCTCCGAATAGGTTAATAGGCTACTGTATAATTCTATTGAGCGATCAAAATTATTTTGAAAGGCATAAGTCCTGGCATAGAGTACTCTGGCCATAATCATACTACTATCAAGATCTACCGCCTTCTGAAAAAGGCCCTGTGCTATTTCAAGATCTTCAGCAGTAACTCTCTTTTCAAACTTATACTTTCCTTTTAAATAGTATTCATATGCTTCTGGACTAGTGGCAACGGTTCCCTGTTCGCTATTCTTGAGAATATTAATATTCAGGTTGTCCAGAATTTTATCAGCAAGGTCGTCCTTGATTATAGCTAGATCCTGCCATGCTGTCTGCCACCTGTTTGACCAGACTACCTCAGAATTTTTTGTATCAAAAAGCTCCATAGAAAGTTGAAACATAGTATCCATCTTCCAAAGCGTACCTTTGGCCACATAGCGCACCAGAAGTTCATCAGAAAGGTCATTATAGCTCATACTGCCATAATCAAGCCTCTCAATATCATTCAATCCCGCAACGCGAATCATTCCAGTTCCGGTCACATCAGCAATCAGATCAGAGCTTATCCCATAGGCAAAAAACTCATCTTCATCTGCGCCCTTATTCTCAAAAGGTAAAATAGCAATGGAAGGTACTTCTTCTTCATCCGCAAAACCGATACGTAGGAACATAAAATTGATCAGCATAAATAGTCCAATCACAGAAGCGGCAATCCCAATCGTATTTTTCACATTCCACTGAAACCCTTCCGGCTCTAATTTTG
>CAZCHA010000085.1:3189-6231 GCA_964498175.1 uncultured bacterium | reverse complement strand
CATCGGGGAAAGTGGTGTAGCTGGATTAGATGATGATCATGGACAAGAATTAAGACTTATAGAATTCGAAAGAATAAAAGGGGGTAAACCCTTTGATGTAAAAACGGATTGGTATCAATCCATGCTAAAAGAAATTGGACAATAATCTAAAAACCAAATGGAGAAAAAATGAGTTGGAATAGTTTACCAGAAATTGCAAATGCCATGGTGAAAAAAGGCCGTGGAATCTTGGCGGCAGACGAAAGTACACCTACCTGTACAAAACGGTTTGATTCGATTGGTGTTGACAGCACGGAAGCCAATCGGAATGCATACCGGGATATGCTTTTTACCACACCAGACATGGAAGAATTCATCAGCGGTGTGATCCTATTTGATGAAACGCTTCGTCAATCAACCCTGAAAGATGGAACACCGTTTCCCGAATATTTAACGAATCTAAATGTTATCCCCGGAATCAAAGTTGATAAAGGGGCACATCCATTGTCCGGCACTGAAGGTGAAAAAGTCACGGAAGGGTTGGATGGTTTAGATACGCGGTTAAAAGAATATTATGAATTGGGTGCACGGTTTGCAAAATGGCGTGCAGTGATCACCATCAGTGAATCCGAGCCAAGCGGCACTTGCGTGGTAGCGAATGCTCATGCCCTGGCAAGATATGCGGCACTGTGCCAGGAAAATGGGATCGTTCCCATTGTTGAACCGGAAATCCTCATGGATGGAAGCCATACCATTGAAGATAGTTTTATTGTGACCGAAGAAGTGCTTCATTCTGTTTTCTATGAACTCTATGGACAGAATGTCCTTTTGGAAGGTATGATTTTAAAACCGAATATGGTTCTGTCCGGGTATAAATGTTCTGAGCAAGCATCCGTTGACGAAGTGGCAGAAATGACGGTTACTGTGCTAAAACGGTGTGTCCCATCTGCTGTCCCGGGAATCGCATTTTTATCCGGCGGACAAAGTAATGAAGATGCTACGGCTCACCTGAATTCCATGAATCGAATTCTGGGTAATAGTAGCCCCTGGAATTTGACTTATTCTTATGGCAGAGCTTTACAAGCATCTGCCCTGGATACGTGGAGTGGAAAGGAAGAAAATGTTTCTGCTGCCCAGGATGCCTTTTACAAGCGGGCGAAATTGAATAGTCTTGCAACCAAAGGCGACTATTCGGAAGACATGGAATAAAACTATATTAATCTTCCATGAAAAAGGGCTCCAAATTGGAGCCCTTTTTAGTTCCAATCCTTAAAAGGATAAATTGCCAAATTCATATTATAATAGCGTTCGTGGGGTGTGACTTCTTCACCTATCCATTCAGGAATCGCAAAATCTTCATCTTCTGAGTCTAATTCTATTTCTGCTACAACCAATCCTTCATTATCCCCGTGGAATTCATCCACTTCCCAAGTGTGTCCTTTAAATTCTACATAATGGCGGGTTTTATCAATCATGGTAGTTTTGCAAAAATGTTTCAAGAGTTCTTCCGCATCTTCTTTCGAAATGGGAAAATCAAATTCCAGTCTGGAAATACCAATATTGTTTCCCTTTACAGTTAGAAAATACTCGTCCCCCTTTTCCCTTACCCGTATGACCTGTTTTTGATCGTTTACAATATATCCTTGTCGAATGTGGAGTGATTTTTTTTCCAGGTGAAATGGTTTTCCTTTCACCAAAAATTTACGTTCAATTTCAATAGCCATTATTTGTCCTGTTCATGATGAATAATAAAAATAAAAAGGAAATTACCATTCCGGGGTAAAAAGCCTCAATTCCCAAAAAAGTCTGCCCACTTATTTGTGAGATGCCAAACCAAATCAGAGAGACACCAACCGGTGTTTTGATCCAATAACCCGCCAATCGTTCAGAAATTGTTATTTTTTCATTCCATAATGTAAAAACAAAAGGAAGTATTAATCCTGGAATGAGAACAGATCCGATAACATAAAATAGCCCAACGACTGATGGAACCGCAAATGCAAGAAAGAGCGACAGAAAAGAAATGATGACCAATCCTTTTCGAATCAAGGGTACCGGATTAGAATTTGTCTGGGGTCGTTGAATTCGCCAGAGAATATCGCGCCCAAATGTTATTGCGCTGATCAAACTCAAGGAATCAATGGTGGACATAATAGTTGCCAAAAGTCCTGTAATGAAAAATCCAAAAATGCCAATGGGTAAAATATGAGCCCCAAGCAAAGGAAAGGAATGCAACGGTTGATCGGTTTGGATCATTGCCACAGCGTAGAGTCCGCTCAAAACGGTCAGACAATCAAACACGGCCCAGAGTCCAATGGAAATCAGGAGCCCTTTTTTGGCAATTTCTGGTGATTTTGCAGCAGCGCATCGTTGATAAAATCCCGGATCAACGAAAGTCCACGCTGCAATAAAAAACCAAACTAAAATATATTGGATCGTATTCCCACCCAATGGATCCAAATGTGAGCCTGGGGTGGATTGAATTAATTCCAAGGGTGATCCAAAATTATTCCATGAAAAACCAACCAATAGAAAGAATCCTGCAAACATCAAAATAATTTGAAGAATATCTGTTTTTACAACGGCGGAAAATCCACCATTCCAAACATACACCACACTGAAAACAGTTGAAATCAAAAGAGAAACGCCAAGACCAATCCCAAATAAGAATTGGAGCATCACGCCCATACTTAGGATATAAGGAGCTGGGCTTGCTAAAAATATTATAAGTAAGGCAGAAATAATTCCAGCCCTCTCGCCGTAACTTGACCGGAAATGATCTGGAATTGACAGAAAATTTTTCTCTTTAATTTTGGGAACCATCCAAAAGGCATATCCTAAAGCAAACCCATAATAGGGTAAAGCAAAAATAAACCAAGTTTGTATTCCAAATAAAAATGTATTCTCCCCCACACCCAAAATGGCGCCATACCAGGTTGTGACCAATGTTGCTACAAATCCACCGAGACTTAATCGGCGACCACTTAAAATAAAATCTTCCTGTGACGTCGATTGATCTTTCAATCGGAATATTCCAATCCAGATCAGACCGACAGCATAGGC
>CAZCHA010000085.1:0-3089 GCA_964498175.1 uncultured bacterium | reverse complement strand
AATGGCATGATGAAAATTACAAAACGAAGAATGAATGTAGTACGGATTCCATTCTTGTTGTTATTCCTGTAAATTTTACTCTTTAATATTATGAATCTCAGATATTTCTCCAGACAACTATTTAATTTTGATTCCCACTACCCGCGGACGATCATTGCAGGGGTTATCCTAATCACTGTTATCCTGGGGTGGAGGGTCTTCACATTAGAGTTGGATCCGGGGGTTCGGTCCATGCTGCCGCGGGATCATGAAATTGTCCATTCTATGGAAAAAGTAGATGAACTTTTTTCCGGAAGTGATATCATTATTATTGCTGTGGAGTCCGACAGCCTATTTTCTTATAGCACGCTTCAGAAATTATCCATATTTCAAGATTCGCTGGAGTCCATTGACATGATAGGCAAGGTTACTTCTATATTCACCCAAAAACACATTTTACCAGATGATGGTGGTTTTGAGATTGAACCTTTGTTGGTTCACATCCCTGTTGATTCTGCTGGCCAAAGTGAATTGATATCTAAACTGAAGCAATCAGGAATAGTTGGAAATTTGGTTTCGAATGATTTTAATAAGTTATGTTTCATTGGCCAAATCACATCTTCTTTTGCATATGATGAATTTGAGTTTCGGAAAAGAGTATTTGAACTGGTGAACCGATTCAGTTCACCGGAGAATTTCTATGTTTCCAGTCTACCTATCACAAGGGCGACTGTAATTGAATATATGCAGCGGGATTTACGGGTTTTCATACCGATTGCCCTAGGGTTGGGTATTCTTCTTTTAATGATTTCTTTTAGAAGTTGGACTGGTGTTTTCCTCCCATTTTTTGTAGTGAGCTTCTCTATAATTTGGACTTTTGGAATTATGGGCTGGTTGGATATGCCCGTGGCTTTTATCGGCACATTAATCCCAATTATGCTTATTGCTATTGCAAATAACTATGGTATTCATATTATCTCCCATTATTATGAATTCTCTATATTGGATCCGGAAGCTACTCGAGGGAGCATCTTGCGTAAAACCATACGCAAATTGGGCGTTCCAATATTTCTGGCAGGTCTTACAACAATCATCAGTTTTTTAAGTCTCTTATTTCATGTTTTGCCACGAGTCCGAGAAATGGGGTTGTTGATCTCTTTCGGTATTCTGGTGGCATTTATACTAAGTGTTTTGTTGATTCCTGCCATTCTGGTGCTTGTGCCGCGCCCAACTTATTTAAACAAAAAAGACAGTTTTTCAAGCATAAATAGATTTTTAGTTAGGTCGGGTAGAGTTTTTACTCGGTTCAGGATTCCTGTTCTGATTTTTTTACTTTCAGGAGGTATATGGTTATCTATGGGAATCAATGAGCTAAAAGTGGATACGAATCCGGATCATTATTTTCCGTCTGATTCCAGGTTGCGAGTCGCCAATACAAAAATTAGCGATGCTTTTGGTGGATCAACACAAATGCAAATTCTTGTAGAAGGTGACATTTTTTCTCCTGAAACGCTACACAATATTGAAAAGCTCACAGACCATATAAAAACAAGACACAAGATAGTAACCAAGTCATATTCCATTGTAGATGTGATTAAGAAAATGCATGCTGGCTTTAATGGCAATAACCCTGCATTTGAAATTATTCCGGACGATCGGGATCTGATTTCGCAGTACATGTTTTTATATTCTATTACCGGTGGTGAAGATGATTTTGATTTGATCCTAGATGATATGGAAAATCCCACATTTACCCAAGTATTTTTACGACTCAAAGAAGTAAAAACATTTGCTATTGCAGATATTGTGGATGATACAGACCAATTTATTTATGCTAACTTCTATGATGAATTACCAATGGAACTGACGGGTGGTGCTGCGTTATTGGGCGTATTAACTCGAATGGTTTTACGAGGACAATTGATAAGTCTTTGCTTTTCTATTTTTATGATTTTACTTATTATGACCTTAGTTTTTCGATCTGTTACGGGTGGACTTTTAGCCACGCTACCCATGGTGGCATCTGTTATTATGATGTTTGGGCTCATGGGTTATTTGGATATTCCCTTAAATATGACAACATCTATGTTAACGGGAATTTTGGTGGGTGTTGGTGTAGATTATACAGTCCATTTCTTGTGGCACCTACGTGAACACATTAAAAGTGGAGATTCATTGGACGATGCTATTGCAACCACATTACGAATTTCCGGGAAGGGAATTTTGTTTAATGGTTTATCTGTTATTATTGGATTTTCTGCATTGCTTTTTTCTGTCTTTGTTCCTGTTCAGATATTTGGTATCCTGGTTATGGGTTCCATCTCATTATGTTTGTTCGGTGCGCTGGCAACTTTGCCTGCTTTAATCAGCCTCATCAATCCCAAATTTCTCTATCGATGAGCACTGAACAAAAAGATAAAATCATAAGTTTTGTATTATTGTTATTTTCAATATCTCTTGTCATCTATGGTATTAGATTAGCAGGGTTTGAAAATTCAATGACCGGGATATCCTTTATGAAATCTCTTTTCAAATTGGGTAATCAATATTTTGATTTTATTTTAATCGGATACGTATTTATTTGTCTCCAGATTGCTGGATATTATGAATTGAAATATCACAAAGATTACTTAACCATATCCATAATGTGCATTTTATTAACTCCCCTTTCATTATTATTTGTTAGACCTAGTGACCCCAACTCTAAATAAACGGTTATTTATTTATATACTTTTTTCCTCTTTTATGGCAGCACAGGATTTGTCCGCATTAGAGATTATGGAAAAAGTGTTAAACACACAAAAACCAAATACATCAATTTCAGATATTAAATTGGAAATTGTCCGTGTAAATCGAGGGAGAGAGAAAATAAAAGAACGTGAATTCACCAGTTTTAAAAAAAATTATAAGGAAGGAAAATTCAAGGCAAAATCTTTAGCACGTTTCAAAAAACCCTTAACTGTGAACGGTACTGGGTTATTGAGTTGGGTTTATCGCAGTGGGAAAACAGAGCAATGGTTTTTTCTGCCCAAATTAAAAACAGCCAAACGGGTGAAAGCTAAAGAAAAAGCAAAATCTTTTATGGGTACAGATTTTATTTATGAAGACTT
>CAZCHA010000084.1:0-6262 GCA_964498175.1 uncultured bacterium | reverse complement strand
AGCTTCAAGATATTAATGGCGATGGCAAACTTGATATAGTAACAATAAGGGGTTCATCTTGGAGCAAAATGAATGTTTATATAAATACAACTCAAGGTAATGAGGTATCGTTTGCCAATAAAGTTATTATTGAAGATTATGCAGACCCTCGTCCTGTTTTTGGAGACTTAAATGGCGATGGAATGATTGATATGGTCTCGACTGCTAATACTACTGATAGAAGAGATGTTTATATATACTCCAATATCAGTACGGAAGAAAATATTGATTTTAGTTTAGAACTTATAGTTCAATCTGGGGGCGAAGATTTGGATGGTTATTCTGCTTATGATTGGAGTGCATACTCCCCAAAATTAGCTGATATTGACGGAGATGGAAGGCTTGATATTATCGTAGCAAATGGTACTTGTAGTAACTGCTCACCTAGTGGTATATCTATACTTAAGAATACAAGTACAGAATCTGAATTACAGTTTGAATATGACTATACTGACTTTTATCAGTATCAATCTAATTCACTCCCTGTTGGTATAGATATTTCTGACTTAAATGGCGATGGTAAGCCGGATATTCTAACTAATGATTGGATGGGCGGTATATCAATCATGGTAAATTCAAGTACAGAAGGTAACATAGCACTTGAAGAACAAATGATAATAGGTGTTGGGAACTATCCACTTTCCATTGCTTCTGCAGATTTAAATATGGACTATACTCCTGAAATTGTAGTGGCAAATTGGGAAGTGGAAGGCATGAGAGTGATTCATAATTTCTTGCCAGTTGATGAACAGACTGATAATCTACCATATGATATAAATAACGATGGAGTAGTTAACATTGGTGATTTTGAGATGCTACTTTCTTTTGTAATAGGTGGAAATGACTCAGTGAGTGCAGCAGACATTAATTTTGATTCAGAAGTAGATATTTTTGACTTGTTGCTATTATCTGATTTTCTTCAAAACATTTAAATAAAAAATGTCTAATTGTTAATCAAGCTTCACATTCGTGGGGTTTTTTGTTTGTGGGATGATGTGTAGATTTGGATATGAAATTAATATTAATTATTGCTCTAATATTTCCAATGGTTACCTATTCCCAAAATTGGAAAGATCTTCAAAAAGCAGCAAAAAAAGTAAACAAGGAACTAAAAAAAACTTCTAAACAAGTAAAGGAATTTAGTGAGAGTGATGCTGCTGCAGCCTTAAAGGAGACACTTAATAGTGGTGTTGAAAAAGGTGTTGATATATTATCGCTAGAAGGTGGTTTTTATAATAATTTAAATGTAAAAATCCCATTCCCGCCCGAAGCAAATACTGTTTACAATAAAGTAAAGAAAATGGGTATGCAGAAAGAATTAGATAAAGCAGTTTTAAGTATGAATCGAGCAGCAGAAGATGCTGTTATTTCTGCTAAACCTATATTTATAAAAACAATAAAAAACATGAATATTAATGATGCAATAAATATTGTGAAAGGAACCAACACAGCTGGGACAGACTATTTATATGAAAATACAAATTCGGATCTAATAGAAGCATTTAAGCCAAATATTAAATCTTCATTAGATAAGGTGGATGCTACAAAACATTGGAAAAAGGTTATGAGTATTTATAACAAAATACCATTTGTCAAAAAAATAAACCCTGATTTAGAATTATATGTTACTGAGAAAACAATTAATGGGCTTTTTTACATACTTGCAGAAGAAGAAATAGAAATTAGAAAAAACCCACAAAAAAGAACAACTGATATACTTAAGAAAGTATTTGGTATTTAATCCCTATTACTATTTTTTTATTATATCAAGCCCCACATTCCTGGGGTTTTTGTTTATTGGATAATGGGTAAATTTGAAGATGATAAAGTATATATCGCTGGTACTATTTATTGGGCTGACCTGGGGGCAGAAAGAATACAATATTGACCACATTGAAAAACAGGGTGTAGTGTATAAGCAAAAGTCTAATGATGAGATTGTAAATGGTAATATTTTTCAGGTATCTGGTGAAATGAAGTTGCCATTAGGAAAGATGAAAGATGGGAAAAAAACCGGTAAATGGATGATTTGGTATAATGATGGTACAAAAAAACAAGAAGGAACTTTCAATGATGTCGGAAGAAGAGATGGATTATGGACTTTTTGGGACAAGAGTAATGGCAAAGAGTACACAGGGAAAGTGGAAGTAAGTTTTGAAGACGGAGGAGTTATTGGATCTATGATATATAATGGGGGGGGATTTGAATGGTATCCAAATAATGAAATCAAATCTTACAATTCTTACAAGAATGGAATATTGGAGGGGTTAATAACTAGGTGGTATGATAATGGCCAGAAAGAAACCGAGTATATTTTAAAGAACAGGAACTATGATGGATTATTTACCAGATGGCGGGTTAATGGTTCGAAAGAAAGCGAAGGGACCTTTGTGGATGGAAAAAAAGATGGTAAATGGGCTCAATGGTATGATAATGGACATAAGATGTATGAGGGAACTTACAAGGGTCTAGATAAATGGGGTGATCCCCAACTAGATGGACTATATACTGGATGGTATGATAATGGACAGAAGAGATCCTATGGAACTTATAAGGTTGGGAAAAAAGATGGTAAATGGACTTATTGGTATAAGAATGGGAAGAAAATGGATGAAGAAATTTTCAATGATGGTAAGCTGCTTTCAGTAAAAAAATGGAATAAAGATGGATCAGTAAAGAAATAAGTCTAATGATAAAACTTTCTATATTTTTCGCCCCGCATTCGTGGGGTTTTTTTCTAGGAAAATGGTTATCATTGTTTGAATAGTATGGTGTATTATGAAATTTAAATCTGCTACTATTTATATGATGGGTTTGTTCTATATAGTTGCTGGAGTGAAACATTTTCAGGATCCTGCTTGGTATATTCGTATTGTTCCCCCCATATTTCCATTTAAAGTGGCTTTAGTGTACATTAGTGGTTTCTTTGAGATTCTGTTCGGGATACTGTTAATGATTCCAAAAATGAGGTCTGTAGCTGGTTGTGGTCTGATCCTTTTACTAATTGCAGTGTATCCTGCAAATATTTATTTGGCCTTAACAAATGGTGCTGCCATAGACACAACACCTATTATAGCCTGGGGGAGATTGCCATTTCAATTTGTATTCATTGGACTCGCTTATTGGCATGCAAAGTTATAGAGAGTAAATGGAGTTATTTGTTAGTGGGATGATTAGTAGATTTAGATATGATCAACCACACTGCACTCATTGTAAACAATATCATTTATATTTTATTCTTTACAATATTATCTGCTCAGCCTACATATGAATTTGAAATTATTGCCATTCCGGAAATGGATACCCCAATTCGCATGAATGATGATGGAAGTAAAATAGTGGGAACTAATTATTCCGGCCAGGCACTTATATGGACTGATTCTGCAGGTATACAAATATTAGGTGAAGGCGAACTCTGGGGCATTTCCGAAGATGACCGAATTTTTGGTGAAATGTTAAATGCCAACGGATACGGGGAAGCTGCACTTATAGAAAATGGAGAAATATCTTTTCTCGGAAACGTAGAAGGTGGGAATTCATGCGATGCCTTTTATAGTAGTGGATTGGGTATAAGCACAGACGGATCAACTGGTGTTGGGATGGGTTGGATCAACTGTGGAACGGAGGCATTTTACTGGACTGATGAAAATGGTATTGTAGGATTGGGACTATACGAGGGGCAAAGCACGAAGGCTCAGGCAGTTTCTGGTGATGGTCAGCTAATAGGAGGCTGGGCACAAACGTCTAATCGTGCAACATGCCTATGGGACCGGGATGGAAATATTACATTATTGGGCTCACTTCAAGCTGGTAATGATTATGGCGAAGTCCAAGCCATTAATAACGATGGAACCCAAGTTGTAGGTTATTGTGCTGGAAATGCTGGAAATAATACCGAAGGCTTCGTCTGGACGGAAGAAGGTGGAATGTTCGGTTTGGGTGTACCCCCAAATTCTGCAGCCACCAATCGAAGTCTTGCCATGGATATATCTGAGAATAATGTGGTTATTGGTCAATATTTGAATGAAACACCTGTCTTTTATAAAGCGTGTATTTATACTGAAGAAACAGGGGAATTTGTAAACCTGCGTGATTATCTCCTGAGTCTGGGGATGGAAGAAATACAAGGCTGGGATTTGCAAAGAGCATTTTGTATCTCCGATGATGGAAACGTATTTGCTGGGTATGGTAAGGACCCTGCCAATAATTGGACAGGTTGGCGCATCCGTATCATTGTTGGTGAAGCTCCGGGCGAAACGTTATTGGTTCCATCCGAATATTCTACCATCCAAGATGCTATCAATGCATCAGAAGACAGGGATACTATTTTAGTTGCCCCGGGTACTTATACCGAGAATATTAATTTCATGGGAAAAAATATAGTAATTGGATCATATGGAATGACCTATGGCAGTGACGAAATGTTCATGCATCAAACAATTATAGATGGTGGGGGAAACGGCAGTGTAGTTACCGTGACTTCAGGAGAAGATTCCAGTGCTGTTCTCCATGGTTTCACAATCCAAAATGGTGTATCAGACTTTGGTGGTGGTATAATGATTGAGTCATCTGAACCTACTTTTCAATATTTATTGATTAATAATAATCAGGCAGAATATGGAGGCGGTGTGTATGCTCGTTATGATTGTGAACCAGTTTTTAATTATGTTACAGTTCTCGAAAACACAGCTGGTCAAGGCGGCGGTATGCGGTTCAGGGATAATGCGAATCCGATGATTTCTAACTGTACAATTAAATGGAATACTTCATCTGGAGAAGGAGGGGGAATTTACTGCAATAATGCTGATCCTAAAATTTTCTATACTTCAATTATAGGAAATATTGCAAATGAAGGGGGAGATGCGATTTATTTGAAAATTAATTGTGATGTAAATTTTATCAACACAACTATTTTTGGGAATGGAAATTCTGTAAATGACATCTCATCTACAGTATTTTGTATTACAAATTGTTCTTTGCTTTTAAGAAACACCATTATTTGGGAGAATCATGGTCCTGCAGTTGAATTTTCATCTACCAGTAATCCCAATAGTGTGAGCGTAAATTATTGTGATGTCGAAGGTGGGCAAAGTGGGATAACTACAAATGATAACGGATCAATCAGTTGGTTAACGGGTAACGTTGAAATAAATCCACTTTTCTGCAATCCTGATAGCGGTGATTTTAATTTAGCTGAAAACTCACCTTGTGTGGGCACTGGCCAAGATGGAGCAAACATTGGCGCCTTGGATGTAGGGTGTGGTTCCATATTATTGACTCATAAGGATGTCGTACCTTTACAGTATATACTGCACCAGAACTATCCCAATCCTTTCAATCCAATCACAACAATACACTATGACCTTCCAGATGATGCTTTGGTCAACATAACTATTTTCGATATGATGGGGCGGGCTGTTAAGACTATGGTAAAAAGCCGACAAAATGCCGGTTTTAAATCAATCCAATGGAATGCCACCAACAATGCAGGGCAGGCGGTGTCAGCAGGGCTTTATTTGTATACGATTGATGCAGGGCAGTTTAGACAGACGAAGAAGATGGTATTGTTGAAATAGATTTAGCCTTTTCATAATATTAAGCTCCACATCCGTGGGGTTTAATGTTTGTAGATTAAAATATGAAAAATTGGATTAATAATAGTTCAGAATCATTGAACTGGAAATTACTCGGCTGGCTGGGTGCCGGACTGGTTATTTTTGGATATTACCTCAATGCCAACCAGAATATTTTATCCTGGGTTGTTTGGATAGCGGGCAACGGTGCAGTTGGGTTTTATTCTTTTCATAAAAAAGCCTATTCTACTGCCGTGATGTCATTGATTCTTATGATTATGAATATTTATGGTTATCTACTGTGGCTTTCATGAAATCGATCGTTTCTGAAAAAGACTTCCCCACAGCAAATAAGTTTGTTTCTCTCAATGCTGCCAATGTGGCTCTGATGTATCATGGCGCACACCAGGCCATCATTGAATGGCAGGATGATGTTGCTTTGAATGGCAGCAATAATTTTGATGAGAATAGTGAAGAAACTGTTTTTGGAGAACTGCATCAGGTTGCTTCACAATTGATCAATTCAGGTCCGGAAGACATTGCTGCTGGGTCGAGCGCCACGGAACTGCTTTGTTCACTGGCCTGGGCCATATCCCCAAGTAAGGATCAAAATGTTGTCAGCACGGAAATAGTTTTCCCCAGTACAGTGT
>CAZCHA010000083.1:0-6367 GCA_964498175.1 uncultured bacterium | reverse complement strand
TCTGTTTGTTCGAAATATAAGAAACCATAACGGTCCAACTTGAATCCTGTTACATCTCTTATAATCAAAAAAGGAGGCCCTGTGATTTATTTTCTGGAGATACATTCACATGTTCGAAAACCGCACAAGGTCTCTGATCGCCATGTCCTTATTGGTCACAGCCGGAGCGATGCCCTTTGTATGTAACGAAAATGTGTGTGTATTTTTAGTTCAAAAACTGATTGGGGGAGGGATTTTTAGGAAACATGAATAAATCAGATTTTCATTCGAAAGAAACCAGAGTTTCCCGAAATTCATTCCAGAATCCGGGAAATTTCTCATCATCGCCGGCTTGCAGGAACCGCACTAGATATTGCACACCTTTGTGGAGCGAAAAAATATAGTTTTTATGCAATAGAAAGGTCCTGGGATGAGGCACTTTCAATCTGTTTGAGATTTGCCCTGGCCCAATCCGAGAAAAAGGTACTGGAGTGCACCGAGGACGGGAAGTACTGATGAATTTCGGTTCCTTGGCAACCGTTGCCATTATGAAACCATCGAACCTGGTCATTATTTGTGTCGATAACGGGCACTATATGAAACTGGGAGTCAACAATCCCATACAGGTCAGTGCACGGTCCTGGCTGGCAAGGCCAAAGGATCTGGCACCAGGAAGGTCAATATCGTTTCCCAGGAAGAAGACTTTGCTGATGCCACGATTCGCTTCCATTAAGGCTGTGAAATACTCTTTGTCCACCTCTGGCTTCATGATGGCCAACCCGCCATAATCAAACGTTCCCTGGAATGCCCATTACACTAAAACCGCCTTCCATAAACAACTGCTTGGGCATCCTTGAGCATCAGTATTTTGTGAATTCAGTTTTTTGATTTGAGACTTACAATGAATCTTTCAGGATTTGATATATTCGAAAAAAACATGTAGATATTATATTTCTGATGTATTTTCTAAGTTTTTTTTTTACGAAGATAATCTTCGTTATGAGAGGTGTTCCCCTTTTTTCATTTAATCTGAGTAAAAACTATGAATAGATTGATAAAGATCATTATTCCAACATTCTTGCTGATAGGACTGGTTGCATCTGTTCTTCAGGCACAAAAAACAACGATTGCAGTTATGACACCTTTTCTAGCTCAACCAGGAACCCAATTGATGGTTGAAGCTTTTGAGTCAGCCGCAAAGTCAAAATCATGGGAGGTAGATGTTATTGATACATCCGGTGATGTAGCAGCATTGGTTAGTAGAATGGAAGATGTTTCATTACAAAAAGTTGATGCAATAGTCATTAATGTTGATCCATCCCAAATAAAAACTGGTCTTCTAGCTGCAAAAGATGCAGGAATTCCAGTTTTCGGGATGGATTCAGGTAACGACCCATTATTAGTCGCAAACGTTACAAGTAATGGCTATGTCATGGCTGCAGAAACTGCGACCTATGTAGTTGATCAACTTAATGGTCAGGGAAACGTTGTGATGTTTATCTTTGAGCCCTATCCTCCTGTTCAAAAGCGTGGAGCCATTGCAGAATCTATTTTTAACAACTCACCTGATATTCAAATTTTAGACAAAATAACTCCAAGCTTTGACAAAGGTCCATTAGAAGGATCGCGTAATGCAATGGAGGCCTTTCTGAACGCAAATCCTGAAAAAGGAAGTATACATGCAGTATGGGCTGCATGGGATGATCCTGCTTTAGGAGCAGAGCAGGCTATAATTGATGCAGGCAGGCAAGATGAAGGAATCATAATTGTAGGCATTGATGCAACCGATCAAGCAAAAGACCGGATTGCAACGGGTGGAAATTTTAAAGCAACCGTAGCTCAAGATTTTCAGGGAATAGCCAGTGCTGTAGCAAAAACCATAGAAGGATATCTGAATCAAGGATCTATTTCACAGAAACAAATATATGTTTCCGCTAAATTAGTTACTGCAGGAAGTTTAAAGTAATCCCCTAAGGGCGTCTTTTCATAAGACGCCTTATATTTCATGTCTTCTCTATCCGGCAGTTCTTCTCTACTGGAACTTTACGGGTTAAGTAAATCTTATGGGAAAGTAGATGTTTTGAAAGACATCTCACTTTCACTTGAACCAGGTTGTATTCATGCCTTACTCGGAGAGAATGGGGCAGGCAAATCTACTCTAATAAAAATCCTATCTGGAACCGTAAAACCAAATCTTCTCAGATGTAAAGTCAGAGGTGAGGAAATCGAATTATATCATGCCCGCAATCAAAATGTGATTGGCATTAGGTTCATACATCAAGAGCTTCAAATAATCCCACATCTTTCGGTAGCAGAAAACATTTTACTAGGTCATCAAATTCCGAACAAAGCAGGGATTTTTGTTGATTGGGCAAAGGCGTATAAAATTGCCAAAGAAAGTTTGGATTCTCTTGGCATTACAGACATTAATCCTAAAGAAAAGCTAAGTAGGCTCAATGTGGGTGACCGAATGCTTGTTAAACTATGTGGTGCTTTCGTATCACTTCCGGAGATTAAAGAAGCCGATTTATATGTTCTCGATGAACCAACAGCATCTTTGAATGGAACTGAAACAGATCGATTATTCAATGTGCTAAAAAAACTTAAAGAACATGGAAAATCAATCCTCTATGTATCCCATAGACTTGATGAGATTTTCAATCTTGCGGATAAAGTGACTGTACTTAGAGACGGAGAAATCGTTCTTCAAAGTGTTCTTTCAGATCTATCTCCAGCTCATCTCACTGAAGCCATGACAGGTCGTATTCTAAAAAAAACTCTTCCAAATAGACGAACAAAAATCGAAATAGATGTAGTCCTCGACGTTAAGGATTTGAGTAATGAAAGATTGAAGGCAATAAGCTTCTCAGCTCAAAAAGGAGAAATACTTGGATTAGCCGGATTAATTGGGTCTGGAAGAACAGAATTACTTAGAGCATTGATCGGGGCAGACAAAATGTTTTCAGGTGAGATAAAATTGTTAGGAAAATCTATCAATCCAACGACAATGGATATGTGGCAGAAAAAAGTTTCCTATATTCCTGAGGAACGCAGAACTCAAGGATTGATAATGAATCAATCAGTACTTTTCAACACGGCTTTGTCCTTTTTCAAAAAAGAGGCAATATACAAATATTTTTATCATGTTAAGTTCCTTGTTCAAAAAACTTCACATATTGTCAAACAAGTTAATCTAAAAGCTACAGGAGTAGACCAACCTATCTGGCAACTCAGTGGAGGTAATCAGCAAAAAGTGATGTTTGCCAGAGCTTTGTGGGATCAACCGAATTTACTTCTCCTAGACGAACCGACAAGAGGTGTAGATGTTGGAGCGAAACAAGAAATTTATCAGATAATCCGTGAAGCCAGTGAAAACGGGACAACCATCATCATGGCATCATCAGAGTGGACTGAAATGATAAGTTTATGTGATAGAATTCTTGTTTTGAGTGATGGAAAAATAATTGAAAGTGTCGATACTGATGGAATGACAGAAGCAAACTTGCTTAAACTCTGTTATCAACCAAGTACAAGAGCTGCATAAAAATCCCTATTCAACTTATGATTTTATTCCGGCGTTATGGTACCTTTTTCGGTTTTTTGTTAATTGTGATTTTTTTTTGGATTCTTCGTCCAGATACATTCATGACTGCGCGAAATTGGCTGAATATAACCCAACAGGTAAGCATCTTATGTGTTGTTTCATTTACAATGACAGTTGTCATGGTTGGAGGAGATTTTGATTTGAGTGTAGGGTCAATGGCTAGTCTCACAGGTATCATCGGTGCTGTTCTGATGCAGCATGGCAGTCCAATTTTATTGGCAATAGGTATCTCACTTCTCGCTGGCCTTGCAGGCGGAATACTTAATGGTCTGCTTGTAACGTATGCTAGATTATCTGCTTTTGTAGCCACATTAGGGACTCTAACTCTTTTTGGTGGATTAGCTTTATTAACGAGTGATGGCAAAACACTATTTGGGCGAAGCATACCAGAGATTGTCGGTAATTTTGGAAGAGGCAGCGTTCCATTTTTCGGAGAAATTCGCATACCTTATCTTACTCTTATTGCAGTGGTTGTTTTGATTCTTGTAGCAATTCTTCTGCGCCAAACTGTTGCTGGAAGGCAATTGCATGCCGTTGGCGGAAATCAAGAAGCTTCTAGACTCGCAGGTGTCCCCGTCGCCAAATTAAGAATCATGGCGTTTGCGATAAATGGAATTGGGGCTGCAGTTGCAGGACTTATGCTCGTAAGTCGTCTTTCATCAGCAAACCCAACCCAAGGTGAAGGCCTGATGTTAAACGCAATTGCTGCAGTTTTTGTAGGTATGACCTTTTCTGAAGAAGGTGTCCCCAATCTTTTTGGAACACTAATAGGAGTTCTCATTCTTGGTGTTCTTTCTAATGGTTTGACTCAACTACGTATTGATACATATGTCCAGCAGATCCTGACGGGGATCATCATCATTTCTGCTGTGATGTTTAGTTCATTAACAAAAAATAGACATCAATAATGATAGGAACTAATGATTCATCCAACTTCTGGGTTGTTCTGGATATAGGAACTACAGAATTAAAGGCTGCTTTAGTAAGTTCAAAAGGAGAAATCCAGGAAAAATGCTCTAGGGCAATTCAGACTTATAAACCTTCTTCAGGTTTTGAGGAACAAGATGCTGATAAATGGTGGCAACTGGTATGTGAAATTCTCTCTGAAATAGGAAGTGGAAAGAACATTGGAGCTATAGGATTGACTGGACAGATGCAAAATCTTGTTCTAATCGGTGAGAATAGTGATTTGGTTGGACCTGTCATTCTTTATAGTGACCAAAGAGCGTCAGAAGAAGCTCGAGAAATAAAAGCCATTGATGATTCTATAAAGATTAAAGAAAAAACTGGAAATGAGCAGGGGCCATCAAGTGTTTTGTGCAAATTAATGTGGATGAAAAAACACAACCCGGAAGTATATAAAAAAACATCAAGAATCATGCTTGGCTCTGCAGATTTTATTTCATCAAAATTAACAGGGAAATTCTTTACTGATACTACTACTGCTTCTACGACTGGCTTGATGAATCTCACTGAAAGGCAATGGTTAGATAACAATTTATTTGAAAAACTTGGTTTAAAGGAATGTATCCGTAAACTTCCATTCCTCATTTCAGGGGGGAGTGAAATTGGTACTTTAAAATCAGATATAGCTAATCGACTTGGACTAAATAGTGAAATTCGTGTTTTTTTAGGCCCTGGAGATGCTGGAGCAAATACAATCGGATCAGGATGTGGCGCGCCTGGAAAAGCCTACGCTTATTGTGGAACGAGTGGTTGGGTAGCATTTAGTGAACAAAAACCGGCTGATCCAAATTCTGGAGTGATAACACTTTCTCACCCAACCCCAAATCTCTTCATACAAGTAGCCCCTCTACTGACAGCTGGAGGTAATCTAGATTGGTTCAAAGAAGTTATGGAATATCCGTCATATGAAGAAATGTTTAATAATTCTTTTGAGGTTACAACTTCTAAACTTTTGTATCTCCCATATTTGAAAGGAGAAAGATCACCATTTATTGATCCATTAGCAAGAGGTGCACTCATAGGTATAGATACTCAAACTGATAAAAAACAAATCGGAAGAACTGTACTGGAAGGAGTTTGTATGGCATTTAAACATTGCTTAGTGGCATTATGTGAAGATATGCCAAAGCAATTAATACTTACTGGAGGAACATCAAGATCTAGAAGTTTTTGTCAACTCTTTGCTGATGTCCTTCAAGTAGAGATTGTATTATTAAATGAACAACAAAACATCGGTTTATCAGGTGTACTAACTTCATGCGGAATTGAGAAAAAGAAAACAACAAACCATGAGAATAAAGAAAATTTCATACCAAATAAAAATTTGAAAAATTATTATGCTAAGAAATATACTACTTTTCAGCAAGCTTACCCGACTTTACAACCGATCTACAAAATGTTATCGAATATCCAAATCTAAGATTTGTTTTTGAATGATTTGGAACTTTTACAAGGACAAACCCCAATCCTCAGTGGAATACCCTTAGACATTTCTTTCTGAGAACGAGACAACCCTGAAAGAAAATTCTGAAACATCTTTTGGCACTATGAATTGAAATTAGAACCAACGAAGTGTAGAAAAGATAAGATAGGAAATTCTTATACTTGGAGTTTAAATGAGGTTCTATCTTGTCCTGATGCTTGTCCTATTAGTCTGCTCTCAGATATCAGCCTGTTCTAAGTACAACCGCAAAGACTACCGTCACTGGATAGATTGACCTGCCCCCTTAAAATTGGTCCATAAGTTAAGTTCGTATTTTTTTAATTTATGGCCAAAGGAGGTCGAATGGCCATAAAGAGATTCAGTCGAGAACAGAT
>CAZCHA010000082.1:0-6410 GCA_964498175.1 uncultured bacterium | reverse complement strand
GGGAATGATCCTTTGGTGGCTCACAATATTCATTTTGATGAACAATTTTTATCAGTAATGTGTCATCGACTTGGTAGAAATAAAGGTGAAAATACTCATTATGATACTCTTCAACTGTCACGGAGTTTGTTTTTTGACCAACCTGTATTCAATTTAGGCGCATTATCTGAATATTTTGGCCTATCAGCTAAAGGGGCACATAGAGCAGAAAAGGATACCGAAAATACTGGGTTGATCTTTTTGAAATTGTTAGATGAATTAAGCACCTATTCCCTAGAAATGATCTCGAAAGTCATTGCATTGACAAAGGGATCTGATATTCCGAACCAGCAATTATACATTGATCTTGGCAATGAATTGACACGATTGGGCGATTTGAAATCAGGATTAAACTCATCTGGTCAATTACATCATTTTAAATCGAATACATACCGTTGTAACGGATCACACGATATTGATAAAATCAAAGCAGATAATGTTTTTGGTCCTACTGGTCTTTTGAAAAATGTTCACCCAAATTTTGAGAGCAGGCCCAATCAGGTTAAATATGCTGCCCTAGCAGAAGAGATTTTAACCCAAGAAAAGGGTGCCGGGGTTGTAGAAGCAGGAACAGGACTTGGCAAATCAATGGCATACTTATTTGGCGCTTTTAAAAATTCATTGAATATTGAACAAGATGGACCAACCGTGGTTGCCTGCCATACAAAGCATCTGCAGGATCAATTATTTTATAAAGATCTGCCACAACTCGCTGAAACATTGGATGTACCTATCAAGGCAGTTATGATGAAAGGAAGGAACAATTATATTTGCAAAACCCGATTTGATTGGTTGATTTCAGACGCAAACACACTCGATAGTTCGGATGTAGAGGCGTTAATTCCTATTTTATTTTGGATGCATTGGACAAAAACAGGAGATTTATCAGAATGCTCTGGTTTTTTTAATGCACGTAGAACATGGTTAAAATCGACTTTTTGTAGTGAACCGGGTTTTTGTACAGGTGATGTTTGCAATCGTAATGATGGGTGTTATTATGGAAAATTAAAAAAAGCGATTTTCCGTGCACATATTATTGTTGTAAACCACTCATTGTTAATGACAGATGCTGCCCAACCAGGGTTTCTACCGGATTTCAATTCTGTAATAGTTGATGAGGCCCATAATCTAGTAAAATCTGCTTATCAACAATTCAAGACAAAATGGAGTGAGCAAGACACATCTTATTTACTCCAAACAGTTGACCCATCATTTCCACGGTCTGCCCGTTGGAATAATATTTTACATAAAATAAGTGAATTGGAACCCAGCATTGGATATTTGCGTGATGATCTAAAAGAATCGGTAAAACAAGCCCAAAAATGTTTAAAAGATTTTATGCTAGCTTTGTCAGAAGACAATCATAACAGATTCACACCAGCAAAATCCTACCAAGATAAACCAATTCTTGGCCTATTGGAAAAAGTATATGCACCCGTTACACTAGAGATCCACGACATGAAGAAAAGTTTAGAACATGTCTTTTCTATTTTAGAAAAAATCCGAAAATCTATTTTGGAAATGGATCCATCCCGTACCGATTATTCTGTCCTACATTCTGTATTAGACCGTGGTTTAGAAACTACCAGCAGTCTGATGAATTCGTTGATACGATTGACGGAGAATCAGGATAATGACTGGGTATATTGGATGGAGGGAGAATATAGAAGCCCTAATACATCCAAAGAGAAGTTGATCATTTCACTTCATGCTTCCCTGGTTGATGTTGCGGAAACATTAAAGGAACAATTTTTTAAACGATTTGATTATTGCTTATTAACATCCGCAACACTTAAAGTGAACAATTCGTTTAGTTACTTTGTGCGACGAATTGGTTTGGATGATTGTGATAAAGTAATAACTAATGAATTTCTTAGTCCTTTTCTATATAATGAACAGGTCGTCTATCACCAATATGGTGGAACTCGCGAAATATCTACAGACCCCACCATGATCGGAGAATTAGTTTATCATTTACATAAAACGCTTGGTAAAAGGATAATGGTGCTTTTTACATCAAGGAAAGCATTAACTGATACTGCAAATTATTTAAAAGAAAAACCGGGTGGACGGGACTTACCTTTATTCGCTCAAACCCGTGGTGCATCAAGGCCTGGAATTATTAAAGGAATGCATCAGCATCCAAATGGAATTTTATTTGGAACAAACAGTTTCTGGGAAGGGGTAGATCTTCCAGGTAACCTTTTAGAGATTCTGATTCTGGTGAAACTTCCTTTCGATGTACCATCAGAACCTTTGGTAAAATCTTACTCGGAATTTGTGAGTCAAATAGGTGGAAATAGCTTTATGGAGTATACGGTCCCGGAGTGTGCCATCCGTTTCCGCCAGGGTTTTGGCCGATTGATTCGTACAACTTATGATGCTGGGAAATTTATTTGTCTCGACAACCGGATTGTCACCAAACGATATGGTCAAGTCTTTGCTAAATCCTTACCTGTTGAAATGACAACTTTCTCTGATATGGATTCGATCCGATAATCTTATTTTCTGCCGTTTGATTAAAATCAAACAAAATCATAGATTCGTAGATGAAAATACTACGTATTTCTAACCGTTCATATTCTTATCGAGATTTTACTCATCTTTTTGATGGGCCTGTCTGTGTCACTCTGACGAAAAACTCACTTTACAATCTCAAACAGTCACATAAGCGTCTTCTCGCAAAAATAAATACTGGGGAAACGATCTATGGGGTCAATACTGGATTCGGGAATATGAGCAATATTAAGATAGATCCTAAAGACCAAAAAGATCTTCAACTCAATTTAGTTCGAAGTCATGCGTCGGGTGTGGGTAAGCCTCTTGAACTTGGATTAATTCGTACTATTTTTGTTCTAAAACTCCTGACATATGTAAAAGGATTTAGTGGTATTAGGCCAGCCGTAGCAGAAAAAATTGTCCAATTTTTAAATCATGATATTCTCCCCGTTATTCCTGAAAAAGGCTCTGTAGGAGCCAGTGGTGATCTAGCACCTCTGGGACACATGGCTTTAGCCCTCATTGGAGAAGGTAAGGTATTTTATAACGGAAAAGAAATAAGGACAAAGAAGGCACTTTCCAAAACCAATATAAAACCATTAGTATTGCAGCAAAAGGAGGGCCTAAGTCTTATTAACGGCACACAGGTATCCACAGCTCTGGCCATTAAGTCCTTATTGGATGGAGATTTATTATTAAAAACTGCAGATATTGCAGGCGCACTTTCAGTGGAGAATAGCTTTGCTAGTCGAAAAGTGTTTCACAAGAAAATTCATGCATTGAAAAATCATCCCGGACAGCAATCTGCAGCCAGCAATGTATATAAACTCTTAAATGGGAGCAAGATCGTAAAATCCCATTCGAATTGCGGTGTTGTTCAGGATCCATATAGTTTTCGCTGTATTCCTCATATACATGGCGCTTCGAGAGATGGATTTACTCGGGCGGCAAATATGATCGATAATGAGATCAATAGTGTTAGTGATAATCCAATAGTTTTAGAAAATGGTGATATAGTCAATTCCGGCCATTTTCATGGAGAGCATATGGCACAAGCAATGGACTTTCTAGCGATTTCATTTTGTGAATTGGGTGCTGTTTCTGAAAGACGAACTCATTTTTTTATGAAAGGAGTGGAAGACAAATTTCATCTCTTTGTCACCAAATCTCCTGGTGTTGAATCTGGCTACATGATTGCCCATGTAACTGCGTCTGCTTTGGTATCAGAAAATAAGACCTTGGCACATCCAGCAAGTGTGGATTCACTTCCAACATCTGGTGGGCAGGAAGACCTTGTAAGTATGGCACCTTGGGCTGGACAGAAACTTTTGCAAATACAACATAATTTACGGCACATTTTAGCTGTGGAATTACTTGTAGCGGGTGCTGCAAATCAAATTGCATCACCAAATCTTACACCAGGGAAAGGAACATTACCCATCCTGCATATTCTTAAATCTTTGTGTAATTATCATAATGGAGATCGTACTCTTTCTGGAGAGATAGAATCAATTGCAAAAAAAATTAAAAGTGGCGAATTTGTTTACGCCATAACAAAAAATATTATTTTGGAGTAACCTTGAAAAATCGCCCACCCTTTAAACAAGCCCTGACATTTGATGATGTTCTTCTTGTTCCGCAGGCATCTAATGTTCTACCGAGGGACGTAGAACTTCAAACTCGATTAACAAGAGACATCACCTTAAATATCCCCATTTTAAGTGCTGCTATGGACACGGTAACTGAAAGTGAAATGGCGATTGCCCTAGCACGAACGGGTGGGTTAGGTATCATTCATAAGAATTTAACTATTGAAGATCAGTCAACAATTGTTGACCGTGTTAAGAGATCTGAAAGTGGAATGATCTTAAATCCTGTTACTATCAGCGCTGGTTCTTCGATTGGGGGAGCTAAAAAGATCATGGCTCAATTTAAAATCAGTGGACTCCCAGTCGTGGATGATGACCGCTTGGTTGGGATATTAACTAATCGAGATATCAGGTTCGAAACAGATAATTCCCTTAAAGTCTCTGACAGAATGACGTCGGAAAACCTTATTACTGTCCCCACTGGAACTTCTTTGGATAAATCCAAGGAGATCTTACAAGAGCATCGCATTGAAAAATTACTGGTTGTTAATAAAGATGGAATACTTACAGGGCTTATTACAGTAAAAGATATTCAGAAAAAAGAAGATTATCCCGATGCCTGCAAAGATAGCAATGGTCGCCTCCGTGTGGGAGCTGCAATAGGTGTATCAGAAGATGCTTTTGATCGAGCGGGAGCGTTAACGGATGTAGAAGTAGATGCAATCATTATCGATACAGCCCATGGTCATTCCCAAGGAGTACTGAATTCCATTGCACATATTAAAAAATCATATTCAAATCTTGCAGTAATTGCAGGAAATGTGGCTACAGGAGATGGGGCAAAAGCGTTGATTGATGCTGGCGTGGATGGTGTAAAAGTTGGGATTGGTGGGGGTGCAAGCTGCACAACTCGTATGATTGCTGGTGTAGGTGTTCCCCAATTAACTGCTATCATGGATGCTGTGGATATAGCGAAGGGTTTCAGTATTCCGGTTATTGCCGATGGTGGAATTCGTTATAGTGGTGATATTGCAAAGGCATTAGCTGCAGGAGCAGATTCAGTTATGCTTGGGAGCTTACTTGCTGGGATGGACGAAAGTCCTGGTGAAACAATTTTATATGAAGGACGACAATATAAATCTTATCGTGGAATGGGATCTATGGGTGCCATGCAAAAAGGTAGCGGCGATCGATATTTCCAAGAAGGTGCAGAAGCAACAAAATTGGTTCCTGAAGGGATTGAAGGAATGGTTCCCTATCGTGGTTCAGTTAGGAATACTATTCATCAATTGATTGGCGGTGTCAGATCATCAATGGGGTATTGTGGATGTAAAACGATAGCAGAATTTGGTGAAAGATCAAATTTTGTTCAAACTACTGCGGCAGGAATAAAAGAAAATCACCCACATGAGGTTAGAATAGTCAAGGAAGCTCCTAACTATCAGGTCTCAGATGGGTGACCAATTATCTGTCTGAGTAAAGTTTAACTCAGAGAGTTAACGTGACGAGTAATTTGTGCCTTCCGACGTGAACCCGTATTTTTATGAATAAGATTCTTACTCACTGCTTTATCAATAATGCTTACTGCTTCACCATATACTTTATCTGCATCGGCTTTGGTTGTTGTTGATAAAACATTTTTAATATGTGTGCGAAGACGAGACATGCTATCAATATTTCTTGCGCGTCTTTTTATGTCTTGGCGTTCCCGCTTTATTTGTTGCGGATGTCTATCCATTTAGTAAAATTCCTTTAGTTTAAAGCCCGCAATATTACACCATCATGAAATTCAGAGTCAATAAACTGTTTACAATATTATAAGCATCAAAATCATAGTATTCATATGGCAAATTTTAAGATTTTTTCATTATAAATAATTCAATGCATATAAAATTTGAAAACAACCAAGTTAATGGTATTTTTTAGTATGAAGAATATCAAACTTTTACAATCTGTTTCACTCTTTTGGGATTTGACTGAAGAAGAACTGGGATATATATCTGCAAAAATGGTTTCGAAACATTATAATGCAGGACAAACGATCCTATTGGAAGCGTCAGAAGGTGAACAATGTTTTTTTGTAACGGAGGGAAGTGTCAAGATTACCCGTTTAAGTAAGAAAGGTCGAGAGGTCATTCTTGCAATACTAAGTGATGGCGACTTTTTTGGTGAAATGTCACTTTTAGATGGGGAATTCCGTTCTGCAAATGTGGTGGCACTTGATGATACTGAAGTTTTAACATTGAACCGAAATGATTTTTTACTCGTTTTAAAAAATTATCC
>CAZCHA010000081.1:0-6433 GCA_964498175.1 uncultured bacterium | reverse complement strand
ATAATCACCAGAACTAAATGAGATTGTTCCCGAATCGGGATTAGAAAGATTTATCGTATAATATTCAGGCAATCTACCATAATTGACAGCATCAAGGCTTGTACTATCATCATTGAACTCCAATACTGTATAATTAAAAACCATCCAGCCATTACCAATCCAGTTTATTGAATCCAGATATGACTCTGAAGATAATGTCATTTCGGCAATCGTGTCGTACATTGACGATAATGTATCATCACCCATATTTAGATAGAATGTAGAAGGTATGCTGTAATTGACAGGTTGGACACAAATTGTTGTCGAATCATAATTTGAAAAATTCCAATTCCCTGAAGGTTTATAACATTCAATAAAAATAGAGTCAGAAAATTCGCCAAAATTTGCGGATTGATCTTTCGCTCTTACCTTATACCCAAAAGATTCCTGCCAACTGATTGCTGTATCTGAAAAAAATAAAACAGACCCTCCTACTTTCGATAATGAATCAAAAGTCTGGCCCAAATCAGTAGACCTAAATATATGGTATTCGCTCACATCATCTGATACGGATTCATACCAATTAATTTGAATTCTAGGGTTACTATTACTAAGCGTAAAATAACCTCTAAGTCCAGTTGGGTAATCTGGAGCATCCTCATCAAGATCACAACTAACTAATAACAAGAAAACAATTAAAAGTATTTTACGTGTCATGATAGAGATTATAGGAATTATTTGAAATAAAAAAGCCCCGTTTTCTCGGGGCTTTTTTTATGAGCGAGAGACGAGATTCGAACTCGCGACCCCCACGTTGGCAACGTGATGCTCTACCAGCTGAGCTACTCTCGCATTGTAAATGATAATTAAGTTTAAAATCGTGCTCGAAAAATTACTTTTTGGATATTAGTCTGACAACCGAGTTTTTGGGAATAATTCGAAAAACTTTTGCTCCCGCTGCCAAACTAAATAGGATGCACCCAGGAAAACCAAGTTTTCTAAGATTTTATTCCAACCTACCATCTCGCCTTCTTTTAATCCACAACCACATTCAATGTTAAATCCTCGAATCGTAGCTTGAAAAATCAATAAAATGAAGAGTGCCATCAAGCCTCCACTTATTATTGACGCACCATCAACCATCAAACCGGCAATCAATCCAATGCCTATAAACAATTCTAACCATGGAATTATTAGGGCTATTAAATTTTCAAAACCCATGGGTATTATATGATAATTGGCTATATCACGTGCAAATTTTCCAGGATCAAGAATCTTATCATAACTTGCATAAATAAAAATAATCCCAAGCAGGAACCTTATTAAGACGATTAGCCAAGGATGAAGTTTACTCATGTATTTCAATTTCCATACCTGCATCCGTCCAGGATTTCCATCCTCCTTTGAAAACGAATATGTTCATAAATCCAAAATCTTGTAATTCATAGGCCAATTCTTCACTTGAACCGCAATCATCATCACTACAATAAATCACGAATCCCTTTTCATATCCGATTAAAAACTCAATCTGTTCTGATAACAGCCCCACATCATCATTAGCTACGGCACCTGGAATAATGCCATCTGATAAATATTCTTCTGATCTGGCATCTACAAATAATAATCCTGTTTTATGTAGAGATTTTGCCATTTCGAGATCAATCTCTCGTATTTCTGGTTCTAATAAGGTTAATGATACATCATTGACATTGTTAACAACTTTTATTGGTTCAGCTATCCAGGATATAGCATCACTTCGCACCAGATTGGATATGAAGCCAACCAGAATAGAAACTGTTATAAAGAATGTTACCTGTTTTTTTAAACTCACAATAAAGGCGAATCCGAATTTAGGTTAATGATCATGACCAATATGATTTTTCTTTTGCTTAGGTTTTGGCTTACCTTTTTTTGATTTGGAATTTGATCCTGTTTTTGCGACCTTAGGTTTCAATGAACTACATGTAGCCAGAGATTCATCAACGAATGCCAATAATTCTGGATCATCCTTTATTTTTTTATTCAATGCGATTGTTTCAAATGTCAATGTATTCTGGGCTGATTTTATGGCAGTTTCAGACTCTTTCAATTTGTTTCGATTTTGTTCAATAATTTTCAAAACATTGGTCTGCCCCGCGTACAACTCCTCTAATGATTTATTCGGATCTTTCTTTTGTAGGCGCTCAAATCTTTTTTGAATTGAAGAAATATTTTTTTCGTGGGAAGAGATATCAACGATTGGGGCTTTTGCATCCTCCATTTCGACACTTAATACAGACAAGTACTTACCCTGTTTACCACAGGAGTATAAGAACGGTCCTCCCTCTTTTTGTCTCGTATTTTCCCGGGTCATATTTGTACTTCCGCTGGTGACAATGAAATCGGCATTCGCAAATAACGTTGGTAATTCACTATATGTTTTTCTATTACTGTTCACCATGATCACAATGATATCTGCTTGTTTGGACACTTCATCTATAAAATGATTCCCTGCTTCAATATAGTTATCAGCAACCATACTCTTGGTTGTATCGGGTAATTTATCTGTCACTCCTACAATTCCAATTTTCAGTGATTCCTTTTCAATAATTAGGAAGGGTTCAAATAATAGCTCGTTAGTTTGTGCATCACGAAGATTAGCTGACAAAAAAGGTATTTCAGTTTTTTCTTCCATACTTTTCAAAAATGAAAGGCCATTCAGCATTTCATAATGCCCTACATTGATTGCATCACAACCAACTCTGTTATACCCTTCTAAAATGGCTCCAGCACGATACAGCTCTGATTTTTTATTAGTAGAGTTTAAACTAGCAGTACTGAAAAATAAATCTCCAGCATCAATAATCAGTGGATCTACCCCCGAATCACGGAGTTCATTCATTTTAACAAAACGTCTGGACAGACCGCCCAGAGGATTCTTTTTTCAGCCACAAGGATCTAGCTGACCATGAACACTGCCAGACAATACAATTGTGACGGATCCATGGCCAGATACCTTCGTACAAGATGAGAGCATCATGACTAACATGAGCATGGTGATTGAATATTTTACAATAGATTTCATTTATTCTTATCCGCCACTGAGTTTGACAGAGTATCCTTTTTTTATTAATAATTGTTGAATTTTTTCACGCTTATTGCCTTGGATCAATATTTCTCCGTTCTTAACTGATCCGCCTACACCACATGCTCTTTTTAGGTCTTTTGCTATGACCGTTAGGACATCAACTGTTTCTTGTAAACCTCTCACGATAGAAACAACTTTTCCTCCTCCTTTTCTATCTAAATGAAGACGAACTTTTTGCTGAGATGGGTTCACAATAGGTCTGATTGCTGTTTCATTTTTCAATGAAACTCCTTGATCTGTGGAATAGATAAGTTTTGAATTAGTCATAATTGTTCTTTCAGAACAAATAAAGAATAAAATTGTTCCCTTTTACAAGGTGAAAACATACTAATTTTTTGAAGTAATTAAACAGCTACAATTCAGCGGAAATGAAATGGTCTGTTTACATATTGTAATGAGAAAATTTATCCAAATCACACTTATTATTATTTCCTGCCTTTCAGGACAAGATTCCAGCTCAGCAAATGGATCTATTGTAGAAACTGGTATCTTTTTAAAAGATTTTCATTTTGAATGGAAGCTACCCCATAAAGAAAATGGAACATTTTATTCCATTGATCTCCATGAATTCAAATTTGGTTTTTCTGATCTTAATATCTCTCGGGAAGAAAAAGGGAGTAAATATAAGATAAACACACAATTCTCTGGTCCAAATTTGAAAATAGATCAGCTCGTCTTAAATGCAAAGATCACTTCGAAAAATTGGTTAACCAGGGAAAGGATTCGCCGATTGGAAGAAAGACAGGAAAACCCTAAATCTGCTTTAAACCTGATTGCAAATGCAATAGACCTTTACAAAGTAGACCTGGAAGAAAACCCTAAATCATTGAATGACCTTTATGTGAATCAATACCTGAACCTTGATGCCTATCCTTTTGACGACCCAAAATGGTCCTATTCATTCACGATACCAGAACAAATTATAGCTCAACCCACGCAATTAAACCCTATCACTGAAACTAAACCATTAATTCTTGATTGGAATACCCGGGAATTGCAATTCGATTCTATCCAGGATTCTCTTTATAAAGTGCCCTTTGTTCAATGGAATTACCTATTGGATATTCAATCAATTTCTCAATTATTTTCTTCAAAATTGGAAATCGATCTTTCACCTGATAAGACCGCCTTTGATCTCCTGCTTAAACGAGGACAATTTAAATTAGATAATATATCTTTTACTGCAACACCCGGAGATCAGCTTACTAATCGGTCCCAGGTATTTCTTCCTTCTCTTAATCTTGAAACAAATAATTTTGCCCTATCAGGTGATTTAAAATCCAAACCCATCTTTCATAAAGGACATGGAAAATTCTCCCTACGTAATTTTGAGATCAAGATTCCAGACGATTTGAGAGAAGAGCCTGAAATTCAAGCCATGATAGAAACATTAGGTATCTGGAATAATTCTCTTAAGATCAGGTTAGTTGAATTGGAATTGAATTTGCTCAATGAGCGTACAGGAGAGATTAGTTTTATTTTTCAAACACCATTTATAAAAATCAGTGTGGATGGGGATTTTTCAATACGACAAGATCAGATTCATCCTGAAATATTACTTCATCAAATGGAAATTAAAATTCATCCTATCGCACTGGGTGTTAGAAAATGGATACGGGAATGGGAAAGAAAGAATGGAAGATCACTCAAAAGAAAGGGTGCAACCGTCGTATTAAAAGTGGAAGGATCTTTAGAAAATCCAGTGATCCATGGAATGGATTAATGCCGCTTTTGATGCCCTAAGATATAGAGAAATTCCAAAACAATACTGGCACCTGCTAAAGATGTAACATCTGCATGATCGTAGGCTGGGGCTACTTCAACCAAATCAAATCCAACAATATTTAGATCTTTCACCCCTCTTAAAATTTTCAAAACCTTGTCTGTAGACATTCCGCCAACAACCGGTGTCCCTGTTCCCGGCGCATATGCCGGATCCAGACAATCAATATCAAATGTCAAATAAACAGGCATTTCCCCTACACGTGACTGAATCGATTCAATAATCTCCCCTGCAGGAATGTCATTTGCCTTAGCTGCATCGATTACTTGAAATTCATGGGACTCCTTTTCATATTCTGTCCGAATTCCAATTTGAATTGAATGTGCAGGATCGATCAATCCTTCCTTAGGAGCATGATAAAACATACAACCATGATCAATTTCATGATCATTGGGATAGGTATCTGTATGTGCATCGAAATGAACCAGAGCCATTTTGCCATAGTGCTTATGATGAGCTCTAAGCAAGGGTAAGGTTACAAAATGGTCACCGCCTACCGATATAAGCGTTTTTCCATCTGCAATAATGATATCAGCATGTTTTACAATTTCTGATAACCCATCATCTGGTTTTCCTGGCGTATAATCCACATCGCCATAATCCACAACATTTAAGCTGTCGAATACATTAAAGTCCCAGGGCCAGCGTTTATCTTCCCATCCGAGATTACTGCTGGCATTTCGTACACCGGATGGGCCAAACCGTGTGCCGGAACGTCCTGTTGTAGCCAAATCAAATGGAATTCCCATTATCACTGCATCAACACTGCCGGACAATTCTCGGGTTAATGGGCGCGCCAAATAACTGAATTGATTTGCATACATGGATATATCTGTTGGAGTACCGATGATTCTATTTTTTGCCATTAGATGTCTTTTTCATATGTTTTAATTATGGGAGTGTAAAGTAAGATTATACCACCATGCAACATCTTATCTTTGGTTTCGTTGCGATAACATCCAATCCAGCACATCAGGATTTTGATATGTTTCAGTCCATGAATCATGTCCAATACCTTCATAAATAGTCAAATGTACATTTGGATTGATTGGTTCAAGAATTTTAAACGCATCCAAAGAGTTTTTCACTGGAACAACTTGGTCTTGATCACCATGAAAAATCCATGTGGGAATTTTTTTCATATTATGGATTGTGGTTAAGTCAGCTGCACCACAAATTGGGAGAGCCGCAGCTATTTTATATGGGATTTTTGATGCCAAAGCATAGGTGCCATAGCCACCCATACTCAAACCTGTCACATAAAATCGCTCTGTATCTACATTAAATTTTATAAAACAGGATTTTTGGATATCTATGAGCCCATCCACCAATTCCGGCTCACTCCAGTAGCGCTCCAGAGGGCATTGTGGAGCAACCAAAATAAAAGGCAAATCTATTCCTGCTTTTGCCTGTTTTGTAAACCCATGAATGTCCACTAAATCAATATTTTTTCCCCGTTCTCCTGCACCATGGAGAAATAAGACCAAAGGCAGTTCACCTGAAAGTCCATCTGGCATATACACAACATAGTCCAGATTCATACC
>CAZCHA010000080.1:0-6464 GCA_964498175.1 uncultured bacterium | reverse complement strand
GTAAAAAGTGCCGAACAGTATTTGCGTCCATCTCCCACGAGAAAACATTGTGATAGTAGAGCTATGGATTTCATGGTTTCTTCAATGACGAGGGGCGCTATATTCTTTCCACCGGAACTCACATAAATCTCCTTTTTTCGCCCAGTTATACTGATATATCCACCTGAGTCAATCTTACCAACATCACCGGTGTGCAGCCAACCATCAATAATTGTTTCTGCTGTAGCACTGGGATTATTGTAGTAACCCTTCATGACATGATCACCACGAATTAGAATCTCGCCATCTTCAGCTATTTTCATTTCTGTACCTGGCATGGCTTTTCCAACTGTTCCTATCTTGTTATTCCCTTCATAGTTTATTGAAGCACCGGCAGTATTTTCAGTCATACCATAGCCTTCAAATAAGGGGATACCCAAAAATTGAAATAGAGTAAGTATATCTGGGTTAATAGGTGCGGCACCCGATATTGCAAATCTTGTCTCAGAAAAACCTGTGGCTTCCTTGAGCTTTTTCTTAAAAATATTTGAAAGGCCGGGTATTTTTAAACCAATCTTTAGAATAGCTTTGCCATCAATTGCCGCTTTTAAATTTGAGTAGATCTTCTCATAAATTCTAGGAACACCAATAAAAAGATGCGGCTTTATTTCTTTGGCAAAGTCCACTACAAATAAGGGACTATTAACCACATGAAGATGTATAGCTTTTCGAATCCAATAGTGATTATCTACCAATTGCCCAAAAACATGAGCTAATGGCAACCATGACACATACCTCTCTCCCTGTTGAAATTGAAATGTGTTTTCAACAGAGTCCAGCTCACAGTTCCAATTTTTATGGGTCAGTTCTACTCCTTTTGGATTTCCAGTTGTTCCAGATGTATAGATCAGGCAGGAAGTATCTTCCGGTTTAATTCCATCCACTCGTTCAAGAACTTTTGACTCATCGATACCCTCACCTTTTGCAATAAACTCTTCCCATGTTATGGCTTTTTCATGGTCTAATGTATCAATTCCATCCATCATAACTACGACATCAACTTGATTTAATTTATCAATGACATTGAGCAGACGGTGGTTCGGCATTTTTTCCACATCATCATTATCACCTGGATTATTTCCAACAAAAACAATTCTCGATTCAGAATTTCCAACTACCCACTCCACTTCTTCTGAAGAACAAGTATGGTAGACACCTACCCCCACAATATTCGACATTTGAGCGGCTAAATAACATCCATACCATTCCATCCTGTTATAGCTGTATATACTGATTTTTTCATTAGGTCCAATGCCCAATGATAAAAGAGATTTAGAGATATCCATGGTATAATCGAGAAACTCACTCCAATTATCTGTTTGCCATTCTCCGTTTGTGTCCTTGATAGATATGGCAGGTTCATCAGGATACTGTTTTGCATTATTAATTAATAATTGAGCTGTATTCATAATATTTTATTCTGTTTTTATTTAAGGCATCACGTTAATGGAGCCGTGATTAATGAATATGAATTTAGTCTTATTTCATTCATTTAACAATTCCATGGGTTTGAGTATTGATGATTTTGACTAATAGTTTCCGATGTAAGTTTTGAAGTAAATATCTAAAACAAAAAGGCCCCGCTATTGCGAGGCCTTTTCATTATACATCTAAAAACCATTTTACTTTAACAGCACCATCTTTTTGGTCTGTCTGAACTTTCCAGCCTGGATCATATAGATATACATCCCCGCAGACACAGGTTCACCAAGACTGTTGGTGGCGTTCCATTGAATAGAACGATAGCCCGCACTCTGGGTCGTATTCACTAATGATTTGACCCTTCTACCCATAGCATCATATATGGTTATACTTACCATTGCATCTTCTGGAAGATCATATTTGATACGAGTGGTTGGATTGAATGGATTTGGATAGTTCTGGTGTAATGCAAAGACTTCCGGTATAAGATCAAGATCTATAGCAAGAACTGTAATATCCACCACATCAGAGTAGTCACTTATGTTACCCGCATGGTCTACCGCTGCAATCCTGTAGTAATTGCTCTCATTCAATACATAGTCCAGGTCCAGATAGGCTATATCAATCGTTTCAAACACTTCAGGCTCTGTAAATGCTTCATCAGAAGATTTCTCAAGCATAAAGTACTGGAAGTCTTCATCTGCGCTCATCTCCCATGTAAGCTGGATGCCTTCATTCACAACCACAGCCATGAGACCTTGCGGCACACCCGGAGCAATATCATCTGTGGAGTAGCCCATCGCTGGGTCAGAATGAAAGTGCCCTTCATCCATAGACGCTACAACCTTGAACTCTGTCATAGCATCACCTTCAGCCGTAGAATCCATCAGAGTGGAAACTTCATAGGTATAGCTACCTTCACCAATAGCAGCGCCAGAGCCAACCACAACCCAATCAGGGGCATTATCTACAATATCATGCCTAAAGACTGTATACATCTGGTTGGTCCCATCAGGGAGATCAAAGAAAGATTTCAAGAAACTAACATACACTCTTCCACCCTGATCTTCCGGTACATCCGTGACCGATGTGATCCGAGGACTAAAGAACTGAGCAGTCAAGTGGAAAGTGTCCGTAATCGTAACTTCTGCATCTGTTACCTGGAGCGGAAAATGAATACTGCCCGGTTCAGGTGCTGTTCCCGTAAGGGCGTAAGGATTATCATCCAGTGACAGCCACTCAGGATACTCCCAGGATTGGTCAAAAGTAACCACCAAAGAGTCCATATCAATATCATACACATGGATTGGAACATGGAACTGTATACCCGCAGGTACTAACGCTTGAAGATTCTCAAATACAGGCTCATCATTGACCGCTCTAACTTCAAGGGCAAATACATCACTCGTCTCTTGTCCACCATCCGATACATTGATCTCAATATCACCTCCCCCGTTCCAGTTATCGTGGGCGATTAAGTGCAGGGTGTCTGAGCCGTGCATGTGGGCATCTACATAATCATTCATGGGTGCTGATACATAGCCTACATACACCCATAGCTCTTCACTCTCTGCATCACTCATGTATCCAGAAATATTCAGGAACATTTCACTGTCTTCCATCATAAGTTGGTCTGGTATATCCACAAGCGGTGGATCATCGACCGGCCAAACTTCTATATCTACCGTGTCCGTTACACTGGCCCTCATGGGGTTCGATGCAGTTAATAATAGCTGTGTAGTACCAGATACATTAAGCAGGGATGATAGAACCAGATGATCGCTGGATACATCCGCAGCAACTACACCGCCATCTGTAAACAAGTAAGAAAAGGTCAGATCACCATCAATATCAACAAACACATCCGGAAGATAGGCTACCGTGTCCACTCCGAAATCTTCCTGGTAGTAGCGAGGGTAGATGTGACCGTCCACATAGGGTAGGTCATCCACAGAGTTAACCGTTAAGGTAAAGGACGTTACATCATTACTCTCATAACTAAACTCGGTGTATGCCAAAACAGTGATCTCGGATGATCCGTTCCAGTCGGACTCCAGATTAATGTGCAGACTATCATCTACAACGTAAACATACACACTGGGTGTATCGCTCTCTGCTTCAAAAAAGATCTGGTAGCCCTGCGCAGACTCGGCTGAAAGCTGCAGAGACAGTTCGCTGTCTTCATCCATGGATGTATCTTCTATGGCCGCGATGACCGGTGGGGCCGGTATAACTTCAAGAGATACAGGTACATTTACATTTGGTTCATCCGGGTCATTGCTTTCAATTGACAGATCAGCAGCATATTCACCAAACTCCATGTATGTTGCATCAAAGGACACTACCACGTCCTGGGATGAGCCTGGCAGAATGGTGCCGGAATTGAGATCGGTGGAATACCAATTTTGTAGCATACTTCCATTTAATGCCACATTATCAATTGATGACCAGGTGCCCGCACCTGTATCTTGAAATTCAATAGATCTTATTCCATTACCTACAATTGTTGCGGGGCCATCTTCACCAGAATTAGTATCTTCATCATAAAATTCCGCAATTGGATTGCCATTCACATCTCTTGCTGTAACTAAAATAGTACCGGTATTGCCGCCATATGCAAAGGTTATTGAATTAACATCAAAATTAAAATGAAAGAATCCATGGCTATTTCCATTTGAGTTAAAATGATTTCCTGTGGCTCCAGAAGCTGTATATTCAGGATCTGCCCATCCATTATCAGGATGCTGAATCAAACCAGTAAAATAAACCATACCAAGACTTGTAGTAATTGGATGACTAGTATATTCACTTCCCGCAACAAATCCATCTTCATCTCCAGTAAGCACTATTTCATCTCTGCTAAAAGTTATGTTTTCATTTGGTCTAAAATGATTTACTGATTCATTAAAATCCTGACAAGAAGTTCCTATAGGCAGGTCTACATTTTCTGGATTAAATGTATTACAATCTATATTTATTTCAAAATTCGAAGAAAGTAGATCCCGCTCAGCATCCGTAACTCTATCAACCCTGGAGCCCTCTGGGCTAATTGTCCAATCCAGGTTAGCTCCACCATCATTATAAATGGTCAGCGTCTGGGTAGATGTTTCACCTTCGACAAGCGCTTCGCTCAGTGAATCTGGTGCAACACTAATATCAGGATAGGCTGGTGTAACTTCTAGAGAAACTGGCACGTCAATTACAGGATTAACCGTATCATTACTGGTAATAGAGAGAGAACTACTGTAACTGCCACTAGTCACTTCAGAAGCATTAAAATTAACTGTAATATCTGCTGATTCTTCCGCAGGAATTATGCCGGAAGTTTCAGAAGTTGATAGCCAACTTACAGTATTGTTTAATGAAGTTGAATAATATACAGTACCATTCCAAGTTCTTGGTGTGTAGCTACAATCTCCATACTCACCACCACATCCAAGTGATAATTCTAAATCACCATTGGAATAAGTATTAGCACCATTGGTATAATTCAATAAAGTACCTAAAGCTCCTGTAATGGTTATATATATTCCATAGGTTTCCCCTGCATAGAGGTTAAAATCTCCCACAGGTAATTCGACTGGATTACCATACCCAACCCCAACAATATCAGCCGTGCCAACTGATGTCCAAGCTGAAAGATCACTTTCATAGCCCAGATAACTGCCTGTCTTGTAAAAAACCTCCATATTTATTGCACCCTCATCAGGATGTACATCAAATTTTTGAATATTTATATCTGTTAAAGGTGTAATGTCAAACATATTTCCTTGATGAGCATTGCCGCCTGTAAATAGAGTAGAAATACTACTGGAATCAGATCCACCCCCTCCTTGGTTCGATATTTCCCACGCCAAATCAATGTCGCCACTGTTAGAAATTGTTAAGACTTGGCTAGATGAATCACCCTCGACTAACTGCTCATTCAGCTCGCTTGGGGAAACTGAGATTTCGGCGGCCATATTTGAAATGACATTAAGAGTTACAGGTACATTAATTACAGGATTAACCGAGTCATTGCTTGTAATTACAATATCTGCTGTATATTCGCCACTGGTTAGGTCTTCTGCATTAAAGGTGACCTGAATATCCTCAGATAAACCAGATGAAACGGTACCAGAAGTGGTTGACGTTGATAAATAAGAATTTTCCATAGAGCTACCCGTTACAATAGATTGGAAATAGGGAGAAAGATTTTCTGCGTCAAGATTTAGTCCAGCAGGTGGTGGCCATGACAAATCCCCTTCCCTTGTTAATAATGATCCAAAAGATGTAGAAATTGGCATTGGTTCATTGCTGCTCCAGTAATATGTAGCGTCAGAACTCCAATCTGCAACAATATAATAGTATTTTTCACTATTTAGCGGAACTTCTATATTTCCAGAAGAATACCATCCTTCACCAGTACCTGATTCTTCAATAATTATCTCACTAATCTTTGTATAAGAACCAGGATGATTATCACCTTCATATACCATAAAATAAAGTTCAGTTGGACTATCAATACTTAAGTATACTTTCTGTTCAAGCAATATCGTGGAATTATCTACATAAAATATATTACCCTTCATTACTTGAGAACCCGTACTTGAGTTGTTAGTATTCCCAAATATTTCTTCTTCACTATCTCTATTTATTTCAATCTCTATATTATTACGATCTCCGCTATAAAGGTCATTTGGATCCTGTACATAATTAGAATTAATATCAATAGAATTATAATGATCATAGCGTAATTCATCTGTTAACATATTAAGTGGTGAATTTGAAGTATTCCTTATTCCAAATGATCGATTAGTATTGATTGATAATTCCCAAATCAAATCATCTCCACCATCATTTGTTATGGTAAGCGTTTGGGTTTCTGTATCGCCTTCGAACAGTTCCTCATACAGCTCGCTTGGGGAAACTGAGATTTCGGCTCCTGTTGTACTGCAAAAAGATGACCAATCATAGGGCCAGTTTGTATTTGAAGAAAATGCAGTATGTATGGCACATTTATT
>CAZCHA010000079.1:0-6486 GCA_964498175.1 uncultured bacterium | reverse complement strand
AATTAATAACCTATGCTGGTGCCCAGTATCATCATGCCAGTATTTGGGTTTTGCTTTTAATGGTTGCATTATTAGGGTATTCTGCATTTACTGATAAAGGGGATGCTAACGCAGACCCAACATAAAAAATTATATCATATCTGAATCTTTGCAACATTGATACTAATTGAAACAATATGATATTTTCACTTGATTTACAATGGAACTCTAAGGAAAAAAGCTCAGTCATAGATTGTGCTTTTTTTTATTTAAGATTTCAAAATGATAATTATCTTAAATTCATCTAGAAGGAGATTAAAGAATATGAATAAAGTTATTATTTCCACATTTATATTTATGAATATTGTTTCTGGTATTACTCCACCCCAGAATGGAAATTTTCCAATTGGTTTTTGGGAAAAAATGAGACAACAGGGTATTGGTCAAAATTACGGCGATCCAGGTTGGGTCAGGAAAATAGCAGGTCAAAATGACCTGACAGACCGTGATGCTCAATTTGAGTTCTTCATTCCTGTTTTATTGGGTAAATATTCAAGTACGTCAAGTACCTATTTCACTTCCACGAATTTTGATGATCTTTTGTTTGGAAATAACCCAACTGGTTCCATGAGTGATTATTTCAATGAAATATCATACGGAAGCTTTCATGTTAGTGGAGAAGTAGATGGTTGGTACCAGTCGACTCTAAGTCAATCGCAAGCAGTTCAGAATGTGAGACAATATGTTGCTGAGATAGCATCTCTCGCAGATCCTGATTTTGATTATGGTCTATATGATAATGACGGGCCAGACAATGTTCCAAATTCTGGGGATGATGATGGCTATGTAGATGGTCTTCTTGTTGTATATCCTGGATGTTTATCTGGTGAAGATAATATTTGGGCTCATCAAAGTTCACTTGGCTCAAATCAATACGTTTCAAATGATCAAACACCAAATGGTGAATATATAATTGTAAACTCCTACATGGTTTGCCCTGAACTACCGGGAAGTGGAAACTGCATCACAACAGATATTTGCCCCATGGGTCTTTATGCACATGAGTTCGGACATATCCTTGGATTACCTGATCTCTATGATCGTGATGAGACTGATGGTGACTCCGAGGGATTGGGTGAATGGTGCTTGATGGGTTCGGGGAACTGGTTGGGTTGGTATGGTACCACTCCCGCACATATGTCATCATGGTGTAAGATCGAAATGGGGTGGATGGAGCCAACAATTGCGACGAGTACAACATTAGATGTTCCCATTGCACAATTAGCAACATCTCCTTCTGCAATTAAAGTTTGGGAAGATGATTATAGGTCAAATAGATATTTCTTGTTAGAAAATCGTCAAAGTCATGGATTCGATTCAGATTTAAATGGTACAGGACTATTGATCTATCACGTTAATGAGAATAAAAGAGCCGGTTTTGATAGTTTTGGTCCTATTAATGATGATGAAAATGATAAAATGATCGATTTGGAGGCAGCAGATGGTGAACACGATCTTGATGATAATATCAATAGAGGCGATGCAGGTGATCCGTTTCCTGGTACAAGTAATAATATTAATTTCAATGGTTCTACCAATCCATCTTCTGCTAGGAATGATGGTTTTCATACAGGCATAGAGGTAGTGAACATAAGTGAACCTGACTCGATCATGTATGCTGACATAACGCCCATGCCAAATTCTGGTTATGCAATATCATACGATGAATATGGAATAGCCCCTACTGCGCTTACAATTGGCACTGATGAACAATGGGTTGGCGTTCTTTTTACATCAAATAACGAGGGTTATGTTACAGAAATAGATTTTGGGTTAGTCTGGGAGGTATTTTGGAATACAGATGAGTTGAGTTGGGAAGTAAATATATATGATTCATTTGATGGTTCATCTCCAGGGAATCTAATTGAGACTGTATCTGGTAGTTCATTTGTGGGAGGGTGGCATACCGTCCAGATAGATTCGATGGAAATTGAATCAGAGCAGGACTTTTTTATAGGCATCAAGTTTTATAACAATGGTTATGTTTATGCCTTTGATAACATTGGTGATATGTCAGGAAGATCCTATTTCTCAAATAATGGTGTCAACTATGATAATTCATTGTCTTTATATGGTGATGCTAACATCAGGGCAAAGGTTTCTACTGAAACATATGCATCGGTTGATAATAAATCAAACTTGCCAGATAGTTTTACTTTATACCCCAATTATCCAAATCCCTTTAATCCGGAAACTACATTTAGTTTTAATATTGGATCCCTTCAGCATGCATCATTACGCATTTATGATATTCAGGGAAGATTAATTGAAAAACTCGTAGATGATAAACTTAACCCAGGATTTCATACAATGAGTTGGAATGCATCTGAAGTTGCAACTGGAGTCTATTTTGTGAAACTCATCTCCGGAGAAAAAATAAAAACTCAAAAGATAATGGTCTTAAAATAGGGTTAGGTTTTTTACATTTTGTTCTGGTTTAGAAACTTAAGAAAATAATCATATGTCAACAGAAGAAAGAAAGTTAGCCGCTATTGTATTCACTGATATCTGCGGGTTCACAGAACTCATGGGTAGTGATGAAACAAAAGCCATGGCTTTGCTTGATCAGCAAAGAGCTCTGCTAAAGCCTATTATTAGCAATTTTAACGGTGAATGGCTGAAGGAAATAGGTGATGGTGTTTTAATATCTTTTCCGAGTGCTGTTAAGGCAGTGACTTGTTCTTTGGAGATTCAACGTATCTTGGCCCATAATTCTGATCTCACCCTACGCATAGGTATCCATATTGGGGATGTGATCAAAAAGGGTGGGGATGTATTTGGTGATGGTGTCAATATAGCTTCCCGTTTAGAGCCACTGGCTGAACCTGGTGGTATATGTGTTTCTGAGCGTGTACATGAAGATATCAAGAATAAACCGGAGATCAGTACTGCTTTCCAGGAAGAACAGCTTTTAAAGGGTGTAGATAAGCCGATCAAGGTATATTCTATCTTTACACAAATGGGAACAGCACCTTCACCGGAAACGGATAAACCTGTTTCAAAACCCCCAAAAAGCAAAATGCCCTACATAACTGCTGGGATTGTGGCTGGACTATTGATAACTATTTTTGCATTAAGAACCACAGATGAACCCGAGCAAACTGTAGAACAAGTATTTTATACTGGAGAACGTATCCCTGTTGCCATTGCTGATTTTGAAAATAATACGGGGGATGCTACCCTGGACGGCCTTTCCGGGCTGCTGATCACTTCCTTAGAACAATCTAATTATTTAACTGTATTGACTCGATCCAGGATGTATGATCTTTTAAAACAGATTGGGAAAGCAGGAGTAGAATCCGTTGATGAACAGGTGGGCCGTGAGATTTGTCATCGCGCAGATATCAATGCACTTGTTCTCACATCGATCCGGCAGTTTGGAGAACTCTATTCTGTGGATCTAAAAATCCTGGATATTGAAAAAGATGAATATTTGTATTCCACCAATGTGCAGGCTGAAGGAAAGAAAAATATCCCCGGACTCATTGATGAAATTTCAAAACAAACTCGTATCAGTTTAGCGGAAAAAGCAGAAGAAATTGAAAAATCCCAACGGGATATTGCCAGTCTTACCACAAATAATCTTGAAGCATATAAATATTATGATTTGGGTCTGGAAGAAATATATAATGATCAATGGGATGAAGGGATAAAATATTTTGAGAAAGCCATTGAAATTGATTCAACCTTTGCGTTAGCCTATTTTCAATTGGCATTTTCATATCAATGGAAGTTCAATGTACCAAAAACTCAAGAATATATTAAGATAGCTGTTAAGTACATTGAATCTGTGCCGGATAAAGAAAGATTATATATTCGTGCTCAATCGGTTCAGGATAAATTGTCAAGACTTAACATATATGATGAGATCATTCAAAAATTCCCAAATGAAAAACTAGCCTATTTTGAGTATGGCGATATTTTATATCATTCAGGTAGTTCAAAGGAATCTATACCTTATTTTGAAAAAAGCCATATCTTGGACCCTACCTTTGAATTTACTCTAAGCCATTTATCCTGGACATATTCTGATGCAGGATTCCATGAAAAAAATATAGAATTAGCACAAAACACTTTAAAAATTGATCCATCAAATCCAAGTTATATTAGAAAAGAATTGAGTGCTTTATTAAATGCGGGTCATTTTAAAGATTATTTTTCGAAAGTTAAAGAATTAGAAAAGTCGGGCATGGAACAATTTAATTATGATAATATGATGGGTGATGGACATGCCAAAAACGGTGAGTATGTTAAGGCTATTGAATATTATAAAAAGGGACAAGGCCAAAAAGAGACCAATCTTTCCAGTATTATACGTTTGAAAAATATTTCAATTTACCAAGGAGATTTATTTCATTTCAAACAATATAGCAACGAGATAATGAATTACTATTTGAGTAAATCTAATTATCAAAAATATACTGATGAATTAACTATGATGGCACACGCATTTTTCTTGACATTTGATGACTACAAATCCGGTAAACAACTTATTGATGAGATTGAAGAATTATTTAAGGATGAAACAAAAGAATGTAATTTTTCAGATATGGGTGCAGTCTCAAAATGGTATTTTATTAAATGTCATAAAGTTCTCCAAAATTGGGAGAGGGTGGATCAGTTAACAGAAGCATCTATTGGCCATTCGGATGTTTCTGTAAAACCGAACCGTGGTATACAATACCAGCAAGAAGGAAAATTTAAAGAAGCAATTCAGAGTTATAAACGAGTGTTGGGTGAAACTAATATGTTGTGGGCCCGGTTTGAAGTAAACTACAACCTTGGCTTATGCTACGTGGAGGTTGGGGATTATGCATCTGCAGTGAAACATTTTGATGCAATGAAGGAAGTATATAATTCCGGTGCTGGTGCAAGAAAATTCTATTATCCCTTTTATTTTTTAAAATCAGGTTTGGCTAATTTAGAACTGAAGAATTACCGTTTAGCAAAAAGCAACTTGGAGATTTTCCTAAAAATGTGGGAGCCTGCGCCTGAAACATTGAAAAAGAAAAAAATGGCTCGGGAAGCCCTGAAGAAGATTACAGAGGTTTCATGATTGCTGTTGACAGATTAGAATAATATGTCAATAGAAGATAGAAAGTTAGCTGCGTTATTTTAGCTGAAATACGAGTAGTGCAGGATTTGAATTAATATAAATGAATATCATTCAAAGAAAAATATGGGATTATATGACCAAAAAGGCAGAAGGTCTTGGTCACCAGCCTGCGCCCATTTTAGAAAACGAGCAAGAACGGCTCCAAGATTTAGATTCGCTTGGGATTGTCAAGGAAGACATAAGAAAGGATCAGCGTTTTTCATCGTTACCAAGATTGGCGTCCTATCTTACATCATGCCCTCAAGCCTGGATCAATATCATTGATAAAGATACTCAACATTGTAAAATTGATTACGGTCAAAATTCTGTATTGTCTTATATGAGCCGTGAAATACCCCGCGGACTTACTGCTTGTCAGCACGTGGTAAATAATAATTGCGAACCCCTTGTGATTGAAGATTGTACTGTTGATGAGCGAACAAAGTTAGTTGCAGAAGCCAGTGGAGGAGGGTTTCCAAGGTTTTATGCTGGTAGCCCTATTGTGAGTAAGAATGGATTTATATTAGGTACTTTTTGTGTAATGGATGAAGAGCCTCGATCTATATCTCATGAACAGTTGGAAGGATTAAGGTTGTTAGCTGACCAGTTTGTGGAATTACTGGACACGCGACAAGTTGAAGCGCCATCAGTAAATAATGATGATAAATTAGCTGTTAATGGTGACTATTATTCATCTGCATCTATTCTTTTTGCAGATTTTGTTGGCTTCACACAAAAGACAGAAGAAATCCAACCTGGAGAATTATTAGAAATATTAAGTTCCTATTTTAATGGATTCGACCAGATCATGGAGCGTTTTGGATTAAAGAAAGTCAAAACAATTGGTGATGCCTATATGGCAATTGGTGGCGTACCGGATAAGAATTCTGACCATGCCATACAGGTGTGTAAAGCCGCTCAAGAAATGATAAAATATGTTAATGGAATGGGTGTTCAGCAAGAAGCATTAGGTAAAGATTCTTGGAAACTACGAGTAGGGATTAATACAGGACCAGTCATTGCAGGGAATACAGGGGATAATTTTGATATCTGGGGTGATGCGGTCAATGTGGCGGCAAGATTGGAAAGCTCAGGCGAAGAAGGGAAGATTCAGATCTCAGAAAAAACAAAACAATTTTTACCTGAAAATGCAAAGGTGACATTTCGAGAAAAAGTTCATTTAAAAAACAAGGGAGAAATGGATACATTTTTTCTTGAGGAAATTTAGATCATGCCTGAACAAACCCGCAAACTCGCTGCCATAGTATTTACCGATATAGTCGGTTTTACAAAACTGTCTGCAGGAAATGAACCTGCTGCCCTGGCCTTATTAGAAAAACAACGTGAACTCC
>CAZCHA010000078.1:0-6629 GCA_964498175.1 uncultured bacterium | reverse complement strand
GCGCTGGTAGAACATCCTGATACGCGAGTAATCGCTTTTACTGGTTCTGTGGAAACAGGTAAAAAGATTGCAACGATGGCTGCGGCTCAACTCAAAAAAACAAGTTTAGAATTAGGCGGAAATGATCCCATAATTATCTGTGATGATGTGGATATACAGATTGCAGCCAAGGGAACAGCCTGGGGTGGCCTCCTGAATGCTGGCCAGGTTTGTACCTCATTGGAACGTGTATTTGTAATGGATTCCATTGCAGATGATTTCATAGAAGCCGTGGTGGAAGAAGCAAAAAATGTTCGATTAGGAAATCCTATGGATGGGCAAACAGATATGGGTCCTATGTCTTCCATAATGCAGCTAAATAAAGCAGAAGGGAAGGTAGAGCGAGCAAAGGCTGAAGGTGCAAGATTACTTTGCGGTGGAAATCGACCTAAAGAATTTGAAAAAGGCTATTTTTATAATCCAACTGTTTTTGATCAAGTGACCAGTGACATGGAAATGATGTATGTGGAAACATTTGGCCCTATCATTCCAATTCAAAAAGTAAAAAATCTTGAAGAAGCTATAGAGTTAGCGAATAATTCTCAATATGGTTTGGGCTGCAATATTTATACAAATGATATGGAGAAAGCATTAACAGCTGCTGATGATATAAAGGCTGGATCATTCTGGATAAATGATCCATTGACAGATAATGAAGCAGCACCTTTTGGTGGAATGAAAATGTCCGGTGGGGGCAGGGAATTGGGGATTGAGGGGTTGGACGAATTCCGTGAACCAAAACACATTCTGATCGATTACCAGATTCGAGAAAAAGATTACTGGTTTCCTTATAATCTGGATGAAGGACGAAAAACCTAAATAGTACAAAAAAGAGCAACAAAAATTATGATTAAACAAATAAAATTTCACCAATATGGAAATCAACAAAACTGGGTTAATGGGCAATACCATCCGTCAACATCTAAAAAAACTATTTCAGTGATATCTCCTTACTTTGATAAGGAAATTGCAACTGTTCCCGAATCCAATTTTGCTGATTTGGATGATGCAGTTAAAAAAGCAAAAGCAGCATTTCCTTCCTGGGCATCCCTAAACGTACGGGACAGGGCCGAAGTGATGTTCAACTTGAAATTCATCATGGAAAAAAATGTGGATGAGTTGGCAGAACTGATTGCTTTGGACAATGGGAAAACGGTCCCTGATGCAAAGGGGAGTATTTTACGCGGTAAAGAGGTGGTGGAATTTGCCACATCTTTACCTAGTATGTTGAAGGGTGATTCTTCTCCTGTTGGACCAGGGATTACATGTACCATGACCCAGGAACCACTAGGTGTGGTGGCAGGAATAACGCCTTTTAATTTTCCTGCTATGGTTCCTCTTTGGATGATCCCGCTGGCATTGACCACCGGAAACTGTTTCATCTTGAAACCATCCGAACAAACCCCATTATCAACATTTAAAATTGCTGAATATTTAAAGGAAGCAGGACTCCCAGATGGTGTATTTAATATTATAAATGGCGCCAGGGAAGCAGTTGAAGGTATTTGTGACCATCCGGACATCAAAGCAGTGGCATTTGTAGGTTCATCCCATGTGGCAAAGATCGTTTATTCCAGATCCACAGCAAACGCAAAACGTGCTCTCTGCTTAGGAGGTGCAAAGAATCACATGATTGTTGTACCCGATGCTGACCAGGATTCTACTGCAAAAGGATTACTTGCCAGTTCCATGGGTAGTGCGGGACAACGGTGTATGGCTGCAAGTGTGGCCGTGGGAGTGGCAGATGTGGATCCGATTATTGAACAATTGGTAGAAGAAGCAAAAAATTATAAACTGGGTGTGGACATGGGAACCATCGTAAGCAAAGCTGCTTTAGATAGAATCACCAATTATATTGATGAAGCTGAGAAAATGGGGGCTAAGGTTTTGATTGATGGGCGTAATTCAACGCCACCTGAAGGATATGAAAATGGTTACTGGCTTGGCGCCACTATTTTAGATGGAGTGGATCCGAACTGGCCTAGTGCAACCGACGAAATTTTCGGACCAGTTCTAACAATTATTCGGACGGACACATTGGAAAATGCCATGAAGATAGAAAACAGTAACCAATATGGCAATGCTGCTGCCGTGTTTACCACATCAGGGCAAGTGGCCAAAACCATTTCAGAATCAGCTTCTGCGGGGATGATAGGTATTAACATTGGTGTTCCTGTGCCAAGGGAACCCTATAGCTTTGGGGGATGGAATGAATCGAAATATGGCCACGGGGATATGACTGGGAAAAGTGGTGTTGATTTTTGGACAAATTTGAAAAAAATCACCGCCCGCTGGCCGGAGTCAACAGAAACCTGGAAGAAATATTTCTAATAATAATCAAACCATTTTGGGTCAAGGTCGGGCCATTCCCCTTCTTCAGCCTGATCAGCTTTGCTTATCCAATTTTGTTTTCCATTCCAGGCATTAATCTTGATACCATAAACTGAAGTCTGTTTTAATTCATCATCAGTGATGGGGCGGTAATCTTTTCCAGATTTCATTTCACCAAAATATTTTTGGAGAAGTCCATTTAACACATCCCTTTTTTCGTCCATATTTTCAATAACACGAATTTTCCCATATGCGATTACACATTCATATTGAAAACTCACTTCCAGGGCTAGGTTGGATGGAAGAAGGCGCCCGGATTTGAAACACTCAAAACAGGCTTCAGGATGTTGTTCAGCATTAAATCGCATCCGACCGTAAGCGTTGGAATGGAAGTAAATCTCGTGATTTTCGGAGCTGTACCAGAAAGATGTAGGATTAATGAAAGGCTGATTCCCGTCACGAGTGCTGATGTGTCCAACCTGTGTCTCATTCAAGAATTGGATTATCCATTGATCATCTTTATCCAATCGTGGCCGGCGGGATTGATTGATGGGTTTTTTATTGGGGTTGTAAGGCAATGCTAATTCTGGTTTGTCAGATCCGATCCACAATTGCTGCAAAACATGGAGTCATTCTTTTGGTTTCTATCTTCGCAAACAATACACTTGATTTTATCTGTTTTCTTAGAAATAAAATTAATCTCTGAGGTAACAATCCCTGTTGGAATGGCAATGATACTGTAACCGATTAACATAATGAAAGCAGCAATACTTTGACCAAGATTGGTCATGGGAGAGATATCCCCATAGCCTACCGTGGTGAGGGTGACTATCGCCCAATAGATACTCCGGGGAATGCTGGTAAACCCTGCCGCTTCTCCTTCAATCAAATACATGACAGAACCTAGAATGAGGACGATATTCAGAACGCTAAAAAGGAAGACGAAGATCTTCCGTCGGCTCGCAACTAAGGCTTGGACAAGCAAATCTGCTTCACCCATAAATTGAACCAGTTTTAACACCCGGAAAACCCGCAATACCCGTAATACTCTTATTACAGAAAGAACTTCTGCACCAGGAAAGATCAAACTTATATAAGTTGGGATGAGTGCTAAAAAATCTATAATCCCGTAAAAACTAAAAACGTAACTAGCTGCGCGACGAATACAATAAATACGTAAACAGTATTCAATTGTGAAAAAGAGAGTAATAATCAATTCAAAAACATAAAATATTTCACCGTATTTCTGATGGTATTCTGCAACACTATCCATCAAGACTAGGAAAATACTTAATATGATTGTAAAGAGCAGGGTAACATCAAATAGTTTTCCGCCCCAGGTGTCAGTTCCAAAGATGATGACCTTTATTTTATCTCGAATAGCGCTCATGAGTGGAAAAATGTAGTGAAACTTTTCTTTATTTGTTTATAAAATAATTTAATTAATTGAACCATACACCTAACCCGCGTTTTCGTAATTCCTTACCTAACATTTCTTCAATTTCTTCTGCATCCTTCCGGGTTGGTATCGGATTATATTTCTCAAAAAGGTCTGGTCGAAGTTTTAATCCGAATTTTTGTGCATATTTATTGGATTTATAACCTTCTTTGTGTTGCTCAAATCGGATATTAGGTTTTCTGGATGATTGCCCAACATAAACGCAGCCGTTACCTTTGATGTATTTTGGATTTTTGTCACGGAATTTTCGCAAGTCTGCCACAACCGGATCCAACTCAATAACATAAACATAATAAGATTTCATTGAAAAAAGTTAAAAATAATTCACTTTAAAGGTTGCGCTTAATTTTCAATTTGGTCTATAATTGTTGGCCTCTTTTTGGCAAAAATTTATTAATAAGAATTTTTTATAAAAGAGGATGACAAGTAGATTAAAGTTGATAAACAAGAATTTCAGCTTTATTGGAAAGGCTTCGGGTTGGCGCTGGAAGCCTTTTCTCGTTTCTAGAACTACCTTAAATTTTAATGCTTTTTGAAAATGGGGGCGATCGGTATCGACGGGATATGAGATATGTCGGACTGCACGCGGAGGATGATAGTTACCTCCTTAATCATCTGTCAATACCTATAGTTGCCGATTACGGCTACATGGCTGCAGCTTAGACTGTAGTTCGTTCCGGGTTGAATGCGTCTGTGGTTTAACCCAAGGAGCGTCACTTACATAGGCTAGTTCCGAAACTGCTTGCGATTTCGGGATGAAATTTAGCAGGCTGGTTCTTCCTGGTTTTTGTCGCTGGTAAAAGGAAGAATAAGATTCCAATCGGACGACTAAGCATGTAGACGTCTTACATTGCTCTATCTTGGACGGGAGTTCGATTCTCCCCGCCTCCACAAAATTACTCTAACTGTTTTAATGCATTAACCTTATTAAAATGCAAAAAAATATCAAGTACTGCCCAGCAAGGTTTGATGCTTATGAGATGATGGGTAGATTATAATATGATTAACTGCATCATAACATTGCTATTTTTTATTGTAATAGGATTTTCTCAATCTCTGGATTATGCAAATTTTCAGATTAACATTTTTAATAATCCCTATTCAGCAAATCTTTTTATACATACTATGGGGGCACAACCAAGGTATATGGCAGTAATAGACTCCGTGCTGAATCCTACTTGGTTCATTAACAGTGGTCCCTTAGGTCTTGATTTTAAGGTAAATCAAAATAAACTATCTTATTTTAACAGGATTGATCAATCTTGGATCCTAATAAACGAATATATGGTTGAGACGGATACTTTAAAGTGTGTAGGCGGTTATAATGCAGATTATCATGATATACAAATTATGAATGATGGCGGCTATCTGTTACAGGCGTATGATTCAATATTTGTGGATATGAGTACAATTGTAGTTAATGGTAGTCCTAATGCGAAAATACATTTATTAATTATTCAGGAGTTTGACTTAAATCACAACCTTATATTTGAATGGAATGCTTGGGATCACTTAAATATTACTGATTATACAAATTTAGATTTGACTGCTAATAATATTACATGGATGCACGGGAACAGTATTGATGTTGATCTAGATGAAAATATACTTATTTCTAACAGGAGAAGTAGTGAAGTCATTAAGATTGATCGAAACAGCGGTGATGTTATCTGGTACCTAGGAGGCCCAAATAATGATTTTATATTTACAAATGATTCCTTCAATGGTTTTAGTAAACAGCATGATGTGAGAAGAATCGAAAATGGGAATATCATCCTTTATGATAATGGAAATAATCATACCCCTCCTATTTCAAGAGCATTAGAATATGAAATTGATGAAAATGAAAAAATTGCGAATCTCATTTGGGATTTTGTCCATCCTGAAGGTCATGTTGGGTTAGCAATGGGAAGCGTACAAAGATTACCGAATGACAATACTCTTATTAACTGGGGGACAATAAATAACCAAGGCGCAATTGTTACTGAAGTCGATTATGATAAAAATATAGTCCTAGAAATTCAATATACGCCTGACATCCATTGTTATAAAGTTAGAAAAAATAACTGGAAATTTGAGACAAATCTCATCCCCGGTGATACCGATCTGGATGACCAAATCAATATTATAGATTTAAATTATTTTGTTGACTACATCTTATTAAATAATTCAGAACCAGATGTGTTCCATCTATATAGATTTGATTTGAATAGGGATAGAATAATAGATACTTCTGATATTGAATTACTAGTAAACCATATTCTTTTTAACTGAATTATTTTAAAAGAAGCATTTTTTTAGTCTGCTTGAACTCTCCTGCTTCAATACTATATATGTATACTCCTGCAGATACTGACTGACCATGATTATTTATAGAGTTCCATTGTATTGATTTGTAACCAGGGCTCTGGTTTTGATTAACAATATTTTTCACAACATTACCTAACATATCATAGATTATTATATTAACAAAAGATTCTTCAGATAATTTATACCTTAATGTTGTAATTGGATTAAATGGATTGGGATAGTTTTGTAATAAGCCTGGATGATCAGGCACTGTTTCTACTTGATTGGAAAGTGTTGATGCTTCATAAACCCTAACATAGTCTACTTCCATTTCAGTTTCAGTGAAACTTGATGTAATACTTGACTCAATTGCAATATTCATGAGCAGGTATTGAGGAGCATCGAAAGGCCAGGTTTCGGAATTTTGTGGGTTAGGATTATATGTATAATGTACAAATCCATTAACGCTGAAAATCATTTGTTCTGGAGTCCACTCAAGTGTATAAACATT
>CAZCHA010000077.1:0-6699 GCA_964498175.1 uncultured bacterium | reverse complement strand
ATGCCTTGGTTGAAGGAATTGACAAATTTATTGTGGAAGATACTGAAGAGGCTAGAATCCAATTTAATCGCCCTATTGATGTGATTGAGGGGCCATTAATGGATGGGATGAATCGCGTTGGGGATTTGTTTGGCTCTGGTAGAATGTTTCTTCCTCAAGTGGTAAAATCAGCCCGGGTTATGAAGAAAGCAGTTGCCCATTTGATTCCATTTATCGAGAAAGAAAAAGAAGAGAAAGGTCTTGCTGAAATTTCCAATGGAACCATTATTTTAGCAACAGTAAAAGGGGATGTCCATGATATTGGAAAAAATATTGTGGGTGTTGTTTTGGGCTGTAATGGATATAATATTATTGATCTTGGTGTTATGGTCCCAGCAGATAAAATATTATCTGAAGCAAAGAAAGCAAACGCAGATATCATTGGTCTATCGGGTCTCATAACTCCAAGCTTGGATGAAATGGTTTATGTAGCATCAGAAATGGAAAGGCAAAAATTTGAAGTACCATTATTGATTGGCGGTGCTACAACAAGTCGCAAACATACCGCGGTCAAAATAGAAGAAAAATATAGTTCTTTCGTTATTCATGTTATTGATGCCAGCAGATGTGTAGGTATTGTAAGCAAATTATTAAATCCAGATCATAAAAATGAGCTTGTGAATAAAACAAAAAATGAATATGAAACAATTCGTAACACCTTTTATCATAATCAACAACAATTAAAACTTTTACCGATAAATGATGCTAGAAATAGAAAACCTAATTTGGTTTTTAATCCGATTCAACCACAAAATCCCGAAATTCAAAAGATTGAATTAATATCTTTAAATGATCTTAAGGATTATATTGACTGGTCACCCTTTTTTCATGCGTGGGAATTTAAAGGCACGTATCCAGAAATTTTAAATGACCCTGAAAAAGGAGTCGAAGCAGGAAAACTTTTTAATGATGCTCAAAATAGGTTGGAATATGTCATCGAATCAAAATCATTAACAGCGAAGGCAGTGTTTGGGATTTTTCCTGCACAATCCAAAGAAGAAGAAGTACAATTAATAAATAATGAGATTACGTTTAATTTTCCCCGTCAATTGATAGATAAAGGGAATAAACCTAATTTTTGTCTAGCTGATTTTATTTCTCCAAATGGCGATGATTATATTGGGTTATTCTCTGTTACTGCTGGACATGGATTAGAAAAACTGGTTGAGCAGTTTGAATCAGACCACGATGATTATAATGCTATTATGGTAAAGGTTTTGGCTGATAGACTTGCAGAAGCTGCTACTGAATGGCTCCATGAAAAAATTCGCAGAAATGACTGGGGTTATTCCCCTAATGAGATTTACTCAAACGATGAATTAATTAGAGAAAAATATCAGGGAATAAGACCTGCGCCGGGATATCCCAGTTGCCCAGATCATGGAGAAAAAGATAAAATATGGAAACTCTTGGATGTAGAAAATGCCATAGGTGTTTCTTTAACAGAATCGAGAGCTATGTTGCCCGCAGCTTCTGTATGCGGGTGGTATTTCTCTCATCCTGAATCCCAGTATTTTAGCGTATTAAAAAATAATTAAAACCAACAAAATAAAATAAAATCTTATGAGAATACGAGATAAAATAAAAAAACCGCAACGTCCCGTCGTTGCTTACGAAATTTTACCACCACGAGAAAAAGATGGTACATTAAATTCGTATGGAGAGATTATTAGTTCACTCTTATCACAAACCCATATAGATGCCATTAATATTCCTGAAGTATTGGATGAAAATGGCCGAGGAAAACGCCCTGTGGTAAATCAAAAGCGAGGTGAGCCCAGGGAGTTTGGTAGACTTCTCCAAGATATTGTAGGAGTGGAAGCCATTGTGAACCGGGTCGTTGTCCATGAACCATTCGATGCCCAGATGAAATGGATTGAAGAAACAAATAAGGATTATGAAATTGAAAATATGATTATTGTTGGGGGAGAGTCTAGTAATGTTGAATATCCTGGACCATCTGTAAATGAAGTATTAAAGTCAGTCTCAAGAGAATATAATAAGAATGGCGGTGATATATTTTGTGGTGGAATTTCAATTCCTAGTCGAATTGCAGAATCAAAGAATTTGATCAAAAAAGCTAAAAATGGTTCTGAATTTTTCACAACACAGGTTTTATATGATTCTTCCAATATTATAAAAATGATTGATCATTACCAAGAAAGGTGTGATGAACTCAATACATTTCCACGTCGCCTACTTTTGAGTTTTGCTCCGGTTTCATCTCAAAAAAATATTGAGTTTTTAAAGTGGCTTGGTGTTGAAATCCCAAGTGAGACAGAGCGTTATTTACAAGGCAGGCCTGGTTCTATGATAGAAAGATCTTTAGATGTTGCTATAGAAGTTTTGAATGATACACTTAGATCGATCACGGACAAAAATTTAAAAGTCCCGATTGGATTAAATGTTGAACACATTATGTCCTACAATTTTCAATCTTCGGTTGAAATGCTTCAGGAATTAGCTCGTATTTATAGGGAATTTTGTATTAAATCAAAACAGTATTCATAAAAAGAATTTTGTAATATTCGCACCAAATTTCTTTAAATAATTAAATAAGAGCGGATAAAAATAATAGGAACTTAAATTGAGCAAATACTTATTTACATCAGAATCAGTTACAGAAGGGCATCCAGACAAAGCATGCGATGCTATTTCGGATGCAATTTTAGACGATATTTTATCGAAAGATCCCGACGCCCATGTGGCCTGTGAAACTTTGGCAACAAAAGGAGTTGTTGTGGTTTCCGGTGAAGTTCGAACCAATGGGTTTACTGAAGTAGAAAAAGTTGTAAAACAAACAATTAAAGATATTGGATATCATAAAGGTAATAGTGGAGTTGACCCTGAGGATGTTCAAGTTATATCTATGCTCCATGAGCAAAGTTTGGAAATAGCTCAAGGTGTTGATTCAGATGATATTTCTGAACAGGGTGCTGGCGATCAAGGACTTATGTTTGGATATGCCTGTAACGAAACACCTGAACTTATGCCACTTCCAATCCAGATTGCTCATCGACTTACAGAAAGGTTAACAGAATTGAGAAAAGATGGTACTTTGCCCTGGCTTCGTCCAGATGGTAAATCCCAAGTCTCAGTCAATTATGAAGATGGTAAACCAGTTTCTGTGGAGAAAGTGGTTATTGCTACACAGCACGATGATATGTTAGCTGTCTATGGAACAGAAGAAAAAGAACTGGAATTCGTAAAAAGGGAAGTGATTGACTATATTATAAAGCCTGTTTTAGATTCTTTTAATTACCCTTACTCTGAAGATTATATTGTAAATGGTACTGGCAGGTTTGTTTATGGTGGTCCAGAAGCAGATACAGGGTTAACCGGTCGGAAAATCATTGTTGATACTTATGGTGGATATGCACCACATGGCGGTGGTGCTTTTTCTGGAAAAGATCCATCCAAGGTGGATCGAAGTGCAACCTATATGGCTCGATATATTGCTAAGAATATTGTGGCTGCAGGTCTAGCAGATAAATGTGAAGTTCAATTATCTTACAGTATTGGCATTGCGGAACCCACATCTTTTTATGTGAAATCATTTGGTACAGGGGATGTTAGTGATGAAAAACTTACTGAAATTGCCAAAGAAGTCTTTCCGGTACGGCCGGGAGAAATTGTTGCACATTTAGATTTGAAAAAACCTAAATACAGGCAAACAGCTGCCTATGGACATTTTGGTCGTGAATTAGAATCATTTACTTGGGAAAAAACTGATTTGGCCCAAATGCTTAAAGAAAAAAAATAATTTTAGTTGGGTTTTCCCAAACTTGCCAAGGAACGTTGCATTGGAAATAATTTCCCATCAGGCTTGGCTTTTATAACGACGTTCATTTTGATTAGACTCATAATTGGAGATGAAAATGAACAACCATACAATAAAAAATAACGATTATAAAGTAGCAGATTTGAATTTGGCCGATTTCGGGCGAAAGGAAATAGAACTTGCAGAGGCAGAAATGCCTGCTCTCATGACACTCCGGCAAAAATACAAGGAATCACAGCCCTTGGCAGGTGCAAATATTCTTGGCTGTATTCACATGACTATTCAGACTGCAGTCCTGATGGAAACCCTTGTTGATTTAGGTGCAAAAGTTCGGTGGTCATCTTGCAATATTTTCTCAACTCAAGACCATGCAGCTGCAGCTATGGTAGATGCTGATATACCAACATTTGCATGGAAAGGTGAAACAGAAGAAGAATTTTTTTGGTGTATTGAGCAGTCAATCCTAAAAGATGGTAAACCATGGGATGCCAATATGGTTTTAGATGATGGTGGCGATTTAACCCAAATGCTGCATGAAAAATACCCTGAAGTGCTTGAAAATATTCATGGCATTAGTGAAGAGACAACCACAGGAGTACACCGTCTTTTAGAAATGATAGATGAGGGGATACTTAAAGTACCAGCTATTAATGTGAATGACTCAGTAACTAAATCTAAAAATGATAATAAATACGGATGCCGCCATTCTCTGAATGATGCAATTAAACGCAGCACAGATATTCTAATGTCTGGTAAAAAAGCACTCGTAATTGGTTATGGTGATGTGGGGAAAGGATCTGCACAATCTTTACGTCAAGAAGGTATGATTGTAAAAATTAGCGAGATTGATCCAATTTGCGCAATGCAGGCATGTATGGATGGGTTCGAAGTTATTTCTCCTTATTATGAAGGGATTAATACAGGCACAGTTGATGGTATTAATAAAGAATTACTTACTACCATCGACTTAATTGTCACGGCGACAGGTAATATAAATGTTTGTGATAGTGCTATGTTACAAACTGTAAAATCAGGTGCGGTGGTTTGTAACATTGGTCACTTTGATAATGAAATAGACACCCAATTTATGCGTGATAATTGGGAGTGGGATGAGGTGAAACCACAAGTTCACCGAATATTCAGAAGTGCTGATAAAAACGATTATTTAATTCTATTATCTGAAGGTCGCTTGGTTAACCTAGGAAATGCAACGGGTCACCCATCTCGAATTATGGACGGTTCATTTGCAAATCAGGTGTTGGCACAGATGTATTTATTTAATGCAAAATTTGCTGATTTGCCAGATAATGAAAAATTATCAAATGTTACAGTTAATGTTCTACCAAAGAAACTTGATGAAGAAGTTGCAGCTGGAATGGTGAAAGGGTTTGGAGGTGTATTGACGACAATGACCGATGAGCAGGCTGACTATATAGGGGTTTCAAAAGTAGGGCCATACAAGCCTGAAGTCTATCGATATTGATCTAATCTATTAAAAAAAACAAAAAACCCCATAAAAAATTATGGGGTTTTTTGTTTTTGGTTCTCTCAGATTTATTCTACAAATTTGAACGCGGAAGTCCAAACACTATTGGCAATAAAATGAAGGTAAATCCGAAAAACCACCAATTTCGTTGGAAGACGGGATTTCTCCATGCTTTTCTGACCATTTTTTTAATGGTGACGGTGGCGTGTGATTTCGACATCCCGGAAAAGTTTGAAATGCCCACCTGGTATCTTGATTTAAAAATTCCACTGGTTCAAACTAGATATCAAATGGCGGATATTTCTGATTCATCTGCAGGGATTTTTCTTACAGATGATTCTCTTGGATTTAAAATTATCCAGGAAGGAGAAATGCCTGCCACAGAACTTCCCGATCTTCCTTCTGTGCCACTAGGGCTTGATCAAGCAATCTCATCTGGAGAAATTTCTGGAATCGACATGGAATTAGACCTACCAGAGATTACAATTAGTCAGCGGATTGATGTTGTAGCGTATGGCCAAAAGATTTACCCCGATACTACTGATTGGACTATAGATACATCCATTTTTGTATATGAAGATCCATATACAGGGGATTCTGTTTTCGTAGATACAACCATTTGGATTGCAGCTTATACCCCTTTTGCATTCCCTGATACAGTGTCTCATGTTCTGGAAGCAAACCATTATGATTCTTTAATTGTGGCAGCATTTAATGGTGCAATGGAATTATTGAGTAGCGCTTTGGATACAACAATTAATCTTGGGTTATCCTCAATTCCGCTCCCTGACGACCCGCCTATTATTGCAAGTGTAGATACGCTTATAATTGCCAGCCATGCTACCAATAGTGTTTATCGCACTTTATTTAAGAATAATGGCATTCCAACTGATTTAGTTGGTGTCTATTCTAGGATGGTTGCCGGATCTTCTGAACCTCTCTCTGATACATTGGCGAATCATAACCAGGTTCCATCAATATCCCAAGGTGTCACATATGCAGACACAACAGATTTATCTGGAAAAGGATTGACAAGTTTTTTAAAAATGGCAACCAACATGTCTTTGAGTTCCGCGCCCACTGATTATGTAACAATTCCTCCTGGTTCATTGTATGTCGATTTCAACATCACATTTAAAATGGCAGGAATTGATAGTATTGATGTATCAACAAATAATTATTCCATGTCGGATGGGATTGATATGCCGCCGATGGAATTACCAGAGATGGATATGTCTGAGTCGGGTATAAGCAAAATGGAAATTTATAGAAACGTGCTTAAAAATGAGGGCGCAGCTTATAACGAAAATAAATTGATCATTCGCGATTTGGCTAGCTCTTTTCCATTCGATATGAATTTCTTATTGAATTTCCAGAATTTTTCACCCACACC
>CAZCHA010000076.1:0-6850 GCA_964498175.1 uncultured bacterium | reverse complement strand
AGTTTTTCGGGAAAAAACCTGAATAATGAATCACAGGAATTGAATGGAATTTCCCTTTTTGACAAAAGGTTCAATCTTAATTTTGGACTTTCATGGAAATAAAGAAAAAAACAATTGTATTCTTTTTAATCTCATTATTCGCCTGCACATCCAATCCGTTTTGGGATGACTCCGGTACAATAGAAATGAAAATAACTGGAAAAGTAATAACCGCGAATAACCAAACCAATGTTCCTGTTTCAGTTTGGTTGGAAACATTTGGCCTTTTTACTACTTCGGATCCTGACGGTAATTTTTCATTTTCCATCTCAAATTCTCAAACATTATATGGAAGTATAAATGGCCCTGTAGATCTTTATTTTTTTATTCATAATTACGAGTTGGATTCGGTTACTGTTTATTTTACAAATGGCATGTTTTCTAAAGAACAGACCGATTTTTCAGAAGATGGAGAATTACTAAATCCAGTGGAAATGAAAAAAATACTATCAGGAGAGGTTGAACTCCACTTTAATAAAAATTCGATTCAAACCCATGATACCTTACGTGTATCTTTTAATTTTGAAACCCATTCAGCCGTGTCCATAGATACCTATAAATACATTTTACAATGGGACGGCTCTGATTTCCATTCGGGGTTATTTTTTAGATCGCTGACAGATAATGAGACTGTTAATATTTATCGTTTCAGCGGAACCGATCAAGATGGAAATACCGTGGAAGACCAATTACGAAATTTGAACTATGAAGAGAATGAATCTATCACATGGACATACTACCTACTGAGTGATAGCCTAAATTTATCATCAGGTAATTATGAAGTTTTGCCTTATTTATTGGTTAGACACGATCAAATCCCCATTGGATTCATTGAAGCGCATGGAGGAGACTCAACGCTTACTTTATCGGCATATTTTTTGGATTTGCCATTAGATATTTTACCTGATACGCTTCAAATCAATTAATCAAAGATTATTCAAATATTTTTATTACAGGGGTTTCAAGAGATGTCATAAGTTACTAGGCTTATTTCTATTAATTATTGGAGGACTTATGTCTGAAAACGTATACAAATTTACAGATCAAAATTTTGATTCAGATGTTTCGCAATCAAATATTCCAGTTTTAATTGACTTTTGGGCCACTTGGTGTGGACCCTGTAAAGCTATTGCGCCTGTAATTGATGAAATTGCAGGAGAATATAATGGAAAAGTCAAAGTTGGAAAGGTTGATGTGGATCAAAACCAAGAAACTGCCATGAAGTATGGTGTAAGAAGTATTCCCACACTTCTTATTATGAAAGATGGGAAAGTTGTAAATCAAATAGTTGGTGCTGTTCCTAAAGGGAATATCACTACAATGTTAGACGAAATTATTTAATTAGGAAACGAAAAGGGAAATGAAGCGGAAGGTCATTATTATTGGCTCTGGACCTGCAGGACTCACTGCAGCTATTTACGCGGCGAGGGCAAACTTAGAGCCCTTAGTCTTCGAAGGCACCCAACCCGGCGGCCAGCTCACCATTACAACGGATGTTGAAAATTATCCAGGATTCCCTAATGGAATTATGGGACCTGATATGATGGATGAATTCAGAAAACAAGCACAACGTTTTGGTGCTGAATGCTTATTTAAAACAGTGGATAAAGTAGATTTTTCTGAACGTCCATATAAAGTGTGGGCCGATGGCAATGAATTTTCCGCAGAAGCGATCATAATTTCAACCGGGGCCACTGCTCGACTACTTGGGCTCGAATCTGAATCAGAATTGATGGGACATGGTGTGTCAGCCTGTGCAACTTGCGATGGTTTTTTCTTTCGCGATAAAAAAGTGCTCGTAGTGGGTGGCGGTGATTCAGCCATGGAAGAGGCCTTATTTTTAACCAAATTTGCATCAGAAGTTGCTTTAATTCATCGAAGAGACGAATTTCGTGCATCCAAGATCATGATTGATAGAGCTTTGGCAAATCCGAAGATATCGGTTGAGTACAATTCAATTGTAGAAAATATCATTGGTACGAAAGAAACAGGTGTTACAGCAGTCAGATTGAAAGATACAATTTCAGGTGCAAGCCGAGATGTCGTATGCGATGGAATCTTTATGGCAATTGGACATGTACCTAACACGGAATTGTTCAATGGATCCATCGAATTGGATAATGCAGGATATATCATCACAAACTCAGATACTACTTATACAAATTTAGAAGGAGTATTTGCGTGTGGTGATGTACAAGACCATGTTTATCGACAAGCTGTAACTGCTGCTGGGACAGGATGTATGGCTGCAATTGATGCAGAACGTTGGCTCGAACAGGTAACCGAGTAATCGCTTAGTATATTTTCCCTTTTCCTCACGGGCAATAGCCTAAAAAGGAAAAGATAATGGCACAAACAAAAAGATTGATATTTAATGTCAACGGCTTAGAAAAATCCTATGGTTCATACCAGGCATTGAAGATTGGAAAACTCGAAATTCATCCTGGAACAATCTATGGAATTATTGGAACTGTAGGCAGTGGGAAATCATCTCTTTTAAATATTCTTGCCGGTGATGAAAAACAGTCAGCTGGTACTGTTCTGTATGATGATGAACCCTACCCGACAAACTGGTTAGGAAAGATCATTTCTCACGATGAAGTCTTCTATTTCAATAATTCTGAATTAGCTTCATCCAACCAAACTGTTTCTAACTATGTAGCACAAAAATTAGGAAAGAAAAAAAATGTGATAGAGAACAGATACTTTAAGGGGGGAAGTTTCAGTAATCTATGGAATCGGAAGATAGGAAAAATTTCCCAGGGTGAACGTCATTGGCTGGGAATGGTATTGGCCTGTGAAACAGACCCACGGATATTATTGATTGATGACTATGGTATATTTTTCAACATGAATATGGAAAAGGAATTCCGAAATCAACTTACAAAAATGAACCGAACTCTTGGTACAACACTTGTTTTATCATCACCAACTGATGCTCATTTGAAAAATTTTGTTTCCGTTTTGATCTATTTAGACAATGGACATATTTCGAAGATTAGGCCGGGAATTTCAAGGAAACCGCAACGGAATCAAGATAATCGAAGTAAACGGAACACCCGGAATCGTAGCAGGAGCAAAAATAGAAAGAGATAGTAAAAATAGTTTTATCGTTCAATGATTTTTACTAACCTTCAAAGATAAAATCATTCATCAGATACCAATAATGAACATAAATGTCACTTCACTCCTAAATTCATTTACTGATAAGCATATTCTCGTTATCGGGGATGTGATGTTAGATAAGTATATTTTGGGAAGCGTCAGTCGAATTTCGCCAGAAGCCCCGGTTCCGGTTGTACATATTGAAAAGACCGATCACCATTCTGGCGGTGCTGCCAATGTGGCTCGGAATATTCACGGTCTGGGAGGGAAAGTAACTCTCATAGGATTGGTTGGAGTGGATGATAGTGGGAAACAGCTTAAATCTATCCTGTCAGAGGACGAGGGAATTTCCTGTCAATTATTGGCCGAGGATCAACGGAAAACCATTGTAAAAACCCGGATAATTGCACATGGGCAACAAGTGGTGAGGTTAGATCGGGAAAGTATTACTGCACCCTCTGATGATACATTAGAATCGCTAAAACAGACTATATCACATTCTCTCAATGATATAGATGGAGTGATCCTACAAGATTACAATAAAGGTGTTTTTACAAGAGGTCTTATTCAATGGATCATGGACCAAACACGTGAGAGATCTATACCCGTATATGTTGATCCAAAAAAGAATCATTTTTCATTTTTTTCCGGAGCTCGGCTGTTTAAGCCAAATTTGTCAGAATTTTTTTCCGGAATAGATGATGAAACCGATTTAGAAAAAGCAGGCGAATTTTTTCGTTCGCAACACGGATTTGATTTGCTAATGGTGACGCAAGGAGAAAGAGGAATGTCCCTTTTTTCAAAAGATCAATTTTACCAGATTGCTACGAAAGCCAGGGCTGCTCATGATGTGTCTGGCGCAGGTGATACAGTTATTGCTACTTTTGCTTTGAGTGATGTATGCGGGTGTCATATAAATGACTCTGCCTGGCTTGCCAACTTAGCTGCTGGAAGAGTTTGTGAGGAAGTTGGTGTAGTCCCAATTGATACGAATTCTTTGATGGAAATTATTAACCACCATCATGATTAAGTTTCAATTGAATGATGTTTCATTTTCTACTCTTTTTTTTATTTTTTACCCAACTTCCTCAACTGATCGGTCAACCTGATTCTCGGTTTCGTCCATTTGATTGGGTTTTATATAGAGGCGCTGGTTCTATATCATCTATAACGGAGGGATTCACCTTTGCATATATTGGTACTGAAATGGGTGGATTAAAACGGTTCAATTTATATAGTAATAATTTTGAAGAACCTATTACTACTGCTCAAGGACTTAAAGATAATCAAGTGACAGCTACTCATTTTGATTTGGGTACAGGACTAATCTGGGTTGCATCACCGCACCACGTGCAATATTCATTTTCTAGAGAAGGTGATTGGTATGCCAAAGAACTTCAGAATTTAGGACTTTCACGAAATGATAGGATTAATCGCATTGGATCCAGCACTAATTATATTTGGCTTCAGGCAAGATCATCTTATGTAAAACTAGATCACTCTTCTGGTATTTTAGTGGGTATTTATCCCACACCGGATGAACTAGATATTCATTGGAGCAGTGGACAATATGTTGGGCAATCCAATCTTCATGAAATATTTATGAATTATTCTGCTATGGATGGCTGGATTCTTAATGGTGATGAGTTCATTGACCATTTAGGTCGTAGGGTAGAAATTACCACTGGATTGATAGCGCGCCATGGTAATGTATTCGCTGGCGGTGGAGATGGAACCTTTTTTCATGGAACAACAACAATGGAAACATTTTTTCCCATGAAATTGGATATTGCTAATACGGATGTTGTTGGCTTATATGATGATGGTAATGCCTTATGGATTGGGAGTTCTGATTTCGTTTCGTCCAAGGGCATTTCATGGATAAATCCACAATCTAATGAATCCTTTGTTTATGAATTTGAAGGGACGATCAATATGAACCCAACTCCCGTATATTCTATTTATGTCTCTGGTAATGAACTATGGGCTGGTGGAAAGGAAATTATATTGGTTTATGATATGAAAGATGATTATTGGCGCACTTTAGGAGAGAACCGAGGCGTACCATCTGGGGTAATTTGGGATGTACATGGTGATTCCAGTTATATTTGGATCGCTTCATCTGTCGGCCTTCGACGAATTGAACGACTCACCCAGCGAGAATCACCTATTGGGATTGAAAATCTTTTTTTTAATATTCCTGTATATGATATAGAAGGTGTGGATGATGATATTTGGATAGGTTCCAGATCAGGCGTATTTGTATTTAATCAATACAATCCCCAGATTAGGCAGGCAAAGGATATTGGTAGAAAAGATTTTCCGGAATTATTGACGCGAATTACAGCAATAAAAGAGTTTGAACGTGTAGTTTATGTGGTATGTGAGATGGGTATTGCTAAATTTGACTTGAAAGAACGTGTTTGGAAACTTATCTTTCCATCCAGTATATATCATGCAAAGACTGTCTATTCCCTAACTGTTAATCAAAAACATATTTTCCTAGGCACCGAAAACGGGTTGGTTCGGATTAATAAAAAAACAGGATTTACACGGGAATATTCATTCCCTTTCATTGGACAGGTTAATGCAATGAATTTAGATGGGAAAACGCTTTGGCTGGGTTCATCTCAAGGTTTAGTAAAATTCAAATGGAAGAGAGATCTGTGATAAAAAATATTTTCATTATCATCATCGTAGTTGTGTTTAGCAGCAACTTGAATGGACAAAGTATTGGGCGATCAAAAAAAAATAAGTCAAATGTTGAAAAATTTGTTTTGGTTCCATTTAGTGAAGCCATTCATTCAGATTCAATTAAAGTTGTCACTTTTATCGAAATTCCCTTTTATTCACTTCAGTTTGTGAAAGATGGAGATGAATTCAAAAGTGGCTATCAGGCATCCATTGGAATAAAAGGGAAAAACAGAGAAGACTTAGGGCATCAGGTTTGGACAGATACCATCAAGGTCAGTAATTATTCCCACACAAAATCTGCTATAAAAAATCGGAAACATTATTCGAATATTACTATTCCTATCGGAGGAAAGTATGAAGTTATTGGAGAGTTACAGGATAATGATACGAGGAAAAAAGGTATTCGAGTCAAAAAACTAAATTTTAAAGCATATTCTAAGTTACCCGTTCTTATGCCACCGATATTTTTAATGAATCTGGAAGGAGATTGGGGATTTGAAACAGGGAAAATTCCTACAAACGGATTTAGAGTTAGAGAATTTGGGGAAGGCATAGACTTAAAGGTATCCGGTTTTGTTAATTCTGGTAAATTTGATGTGGATATTTATTTATCTAATGGAACTGCCATAGATTCACTTATGTTGCAATTTTCTGGATATGGTGACTTAGGATATTTCAATGAAAATATATTTATCCCAGCCAAACAGTTAAAGTCTTTGAAAAATGATTTTAAAATCGTCTTGACTCAAAATGGCTTAACTGATATAAAAAAGACTGCATTTTCAACCTATAAACCAGGTATATCTAATTTTGTTTATAATATTGATCTGGCTCTAAGGCAAATGAAGTATGTGATGACCAATGAAGAACGGCTTCAATTAAAAAAGAAATCAAAAAAGGATAAGGAGCAGCTATTTTATTTGTTTTGGAAGAGTAGAGATCCAACACCTGCAACTGAGTATAATGAACTGATGGAAGAATATTATGGCCGTGTTTGGTATGCAAACGAACA
>CAZCHA010000075.1:0-6912 GCA_964498175.1 uncultured bacterium | reverse complement strand
CTTCCCCAGGGATCCAGTGCTGCTTTTTCTGGAAAAATGCGTCGATTCAAATCAATAGTGTTAACCGGATTTAATCGAAAATCCAATTGGACTATTTCATTCTCCAGGCGATCCACCAGCAAAATCCCTTGCGGCGAAATACCCATCCAGACTAAATCTTCATATCCTGAAACATTTTGTCCAACCCCACTGGATAGGTTCACGTCTCCGAAAGCATCTAATTCAATTAATTCACGTTTATATTGATCAAACAATAAGAATCGATTCGCGATAGTCCAACTCACTTTGGTTGGTTTTATATCTAATAGATGGATTTTTTCAGGAAATGGGCGATATTCAGAGATGGATAGGTTGATTTGCCCATTACATAGAGTTATAGAAAGTAGTAAAAAAAGAAAATATTTATGCAGGTTACGATTCACGCTTAGGTAAAGGATTTATTAGAAAATATGACCCAATGATTATCATTATCATGGAAATAATCTGGGAACCAGTAAAAATTTCAAAAAGATACTTTTCATTTGTTCGAATAAATTCAATCACAAAGCGTTCAACACCAGCAAGAATTAAATATAAAAAGAATAAACTCCCTGCAATTTTCACATTATTCCGACGGGACCAGAGAAAATAAAAAATTGCAACTGCCAATATAAATTCGTACAACTGAGTTGGATGAACTGGAAGAACACCAGGGTCAAACCCTGAAATATTAATCCAAGGGTAATAGGCAGAAAATACTTGGGAAGTGCTTGGAGGTAATCCATCTGGAAATGAAACCGCCCAAGGAAGATGAGTGGGAATACCATAATCATCACCCACAAGAAAACAGCCAATGCGACCGATACCGTAACCCAAGATTAAGAGAGGTGCTACAATATCAGCAAAAATGAGCCATGGGAGATTGTTTTTTTGAAGCAAAATTGTTACAGCCAAGGTTCCTCCCATTAGTCCACCAAGAAAAACCAATCCTGAACCGCTGAAAATCATACCCATAGGATTATCGATTACCTGATCAAGATTTTCTAATAAATAATAAATTTTGGATCCGAGCACACCACCAATGGCAGCCCAAAAAACCATATCAGATGCTAATTTTTCATCATGTCCCAATCGTTTCAAATCATGATTCAATAAGAAATAAGTGCTGTAAAAAGCCACAACTAGCATAAATCCAAATGAATATATTTTTATAGGGCCAATTTCGAGTAAGACAGGAAACATTAAAATTTTTCTCCACACCCTGAACAGAAATTATCTAATCGGGTTCGTTTTTGTCCGCAATTGTGACAGGTTAAAGAATTTGTTTTACCATTTTGATAAACCATCATTATGATAGCAATGAATAGTGTAACAACCAATAAAGCTACCAAGGGTTCCCAAATATAAAGTTTATGGCGCTTGATCTTCTTATTTATAGGCTGCTCATCAAGAGGGGCGCCCTGTTGTGATAAGGTCATGAGTTCAGCAAGGGCACTACGGGTTGTTAATCCACGAGAATTTGAATAAGAAATTGAAATTAGTTTAGTTTCATTTTCCAAAATATTTTTCCATTGAATTGAATGGGTTGTTTGACCGTGCGCATCTTGTGTTTTTTCGCCCTGGAAACCGGAATACTTAAAATTTTCCGCAGGAAGTGGTTCTTGAATTTCAAAATTAAATTCACCAATCATTTCTGAAAATGAAAGGTAATATTCGAAGTGACGCTCTCCCGGTTTTGGAAAATTTGTTGAATTGATCATAAAAGCAAACTCATTCAAATCAGGTGCAACTTCCACCCATTTGAAATCCTCTATTAATCGTGCTGGGATTAGAACAAAATCCAATTCCCCATCCGAATTACTCTTGATCAGAGAAACAGAGTCCACATCTGATGGTACGGTAAAAAGAAATGCTGTTTTTTGTGTGTCGTCTGCCCGATGGCCGCTAAATAAAATAGTCACATTGTTTTGGTCATATTCCGGGATTATAGACATACGGCCATGGGTCAAATCTCCCTTTAAGTTTACAACCCCAATTATAAATAAAATAAAAGTAGAAAATCTCATAGTAAAATTTAAAGAGAGTTTGTTTATTGTGTTGTCATTCTTGTAAGCACAATGAGGTCATAGACTGCATGGGACCATGCTGTGATTCCAAACCCACGCAAGAAATATAGGGTTCCAAGTGCTATTCCTGCTATAAACCGGATCATGAAAATATTAAAAGAGAAAAAGTCACCATATTCACCAATAAAATGAAATGATGAAAAAATACCTGCAGCAATAACCATGGCAGCCCAATTTCTAGATTTATCAGACCATTGGAATATAAAACCCAAAATGACCGCTATACCGGCTATTAACAGAACACGAAATAAAAACTCCTCGTAGATACCAGCTCCAACTGCAAGAGTAACTTGTTGAACTAACCTAGAGCCAGTTGGATTCATTAATAATAAATATATATTGGTCATTAAAAAATAGATCAGCACCGACCAAGCAACACTTTCCACCATCATAAGTAAAAAATAATCACTATGTATCTCAGTCTCTTCCCAATACTTACGCTGAATAATAAATGTAATGATAAATCCAATGAAAAATATTACTCCTATCCAATACAACCCGGTTAACCCAAATGTTGACAAGATCTGACGCATCAATGCATCGGCACCATTACGCAGAACATACATATCATCAGATGATGTGAGAAAAATCCCAATCTCGTAAATAAGGAATAACGGGATCGTAAAAAGAAAGCTATAAAGCGGAGAACGTGTGGATCGCCAGTAAGAATTCATTCAGTTAGTCGTTATCTACCTGTAAAACGGCCAAAAGCGCTTCTTGGGGGATCTCAACCTTACCGATCATTTTCATGCGCTTTTTGCCTTTCTTTTGCTTTTCCCAGAGCTTACGTTTCCGTGTGATGTCACCGCCATAACATTTGGCGGTAACATTTTTCTTCAGTGCTTTTACGGTTGTTCGTGCAATAATACGATTATTCAATGCTGCCTGTATTGCTACTTCGAACATTTGTCTTGGAATTAATTCTTTCAATTTACTGCATAAAGCCACACCACGATGATATGCATCATCTGCATGGCAAATGGTGGATAATGCATCCACTGGCTCACTGTGTATAAGGATATCCAATTTTTGTAGTTGAGCTTTTTCGAATTCCTTGAATTCATAATCAAAAGATGCATACCCACTGGAAATGGATTTCAGTTTATCATAATAATCAAAAATGATCTCGGCTAGTGGCAGGTCATAATGTAATTGGGCTTTCTCCGGCGATAGGTATTGCGTATTCTTATAGATACCTCGTTTTTTCTGACACAAGGTCATGATACTGCCAATGTATTTTTTTGGAGTTAAGATTTCAGCAGAAACTATGGGTTCAAGAATTGCCTCGGTATCTCCTATTGGCGGCATTTTTGCTGGCGTGTCTACTTGTACTTTTACACCACTTCGCAGTAATACTTGATAAACTACGTTTGGGGTGGTGGTGACAAGATCCAAATTGAACTCCCGCTCCAAACGTTCCTGAATGATCTCCATGTGGAGTAATCCCAAAAAACCGCAGCGGAATCCAAATCCCAATGCCTGACTGGTTTCAGGTGTAAATTCCAGTGATGCATCATTAAGTTGGAGTTTTTCTAGTGCCTGTCGTAATTGGTCGTAATCGTCTGCATCTGCTGGATATAGTCCTGAAAAAACCATGGGCTTAATCTTTTTATATCCGGGTAATTGTTCTTCTGCTTTATTTTCCCTTACCGTAATGGTATCCCCCGGCTCGATGTGCCCCATATCTCGAATACTGGCTACAACATATCCCACATCACCTGCTCGAAGTTCTTTTGTTTTCACTTTTTCTAAAACAAAATGACCAGTTTCTGTAATTTCATATTCACGATCATGCGCAAAGAATTGAGCTGTCATCCCTTTTTTTATTACGCCATCAAAAATGCGGACATAAGGAATGGCGCCTTTGTAATTATCATACATGGAATCAAAGATCAGTGCACGAGATTTTGCCTTTGAATTATCTCTTGGGGGATCGATTCGATTAATAATAGCATTAAAAATATCCTGAATACCAATCCCACTTTTTGAACTGGCTTCAATAATATCATTTTCGTCACAACCGATTAATTCCACCATCTGCATTTTTACATCATCTACCATTGCAGATTGCAGGTCAACCTTATTAATAATTGGAATCAATGTGAGATTATTTTCGATTGCAAGATAGGTATTGGAAACAGTTTGTGCCTCCACGCCTTGAGCTGCATCAACAAGCAACAACGCACCTTCACAAGCAACCAATGAACGAGATACTTCATAGGAAAAATCCACATGCCCCGGAGTGTCAATTAAATTCAACACATAAGTGACACCATCATGGTGTTCATATTCCATTCGGATGGGGTGACTCTTGATAGTTATTCCCCGTTCCCGCTCCAAATCCATGCTATCCAAAACCTGTGCTTTCATCTCTTTTTTAGACACCGTATTTGTTTCTTCCAGCAAGCGATCTGCAAGCGTGGATTTACCATGATCGATGTGAGCTATAATACAAAAGTTGCGAATATGAGCCGTTTTCATCTTCGCAAATTACAGAGCAAAGGGCTGGGTTTATAGAGAGAAAATAAACCTATTCAAAGGAATAATGCTTCCGAATTGGTTTGAGTACGCGCCAACGACAGGAGAGTCCTTTTGGAAAAACAATAAAATCACCAGGTCCAATGGTCACTTCTTCATGATCAGTAGTAACAATCACTTTGCCTTCCAAGATAAAGCAAGTTTCCTTATCACTGTATGTCCAGGGGAATTCTGAAACTTCACAGGACCAAATAGGCCATGAATACACATCCAACGTAGTTAATTCCATATCGGATAATTTTTTAATTTCTATTTTAATAGTGGAACCTATATTTCATTTCAAATTCTTTTCAAAAGTTCCTTCTTTTTCTTTTGGTATTCTTTATCTGTAATGAGACCTTTTTCTTTTAATTCTGCAAGTTTTTCAATCTGCTCAATTATTTCAAGGACAGTTGAATTCTTACCTTTGTCGTCTGCTTCTTGATTCACAACAACGATGCGATTGTGATATCTGCAATCGTGCCACCAATGATTCCAGTGACCCCAATGCCAATTAACACCCAAATGAACGCGGGCCTTGTGGCGATTTACAACATGATGAACTTTATGTTTTTTATGTTTACGAAATTTATGACGCTTGTGGCTCGGGTAGGCCAAGGACAAAAGAAAAATGAATGATAATAGAATCCTTAATTGTCTCATGTGATTTCTCCAATAATGGTGTTACTAAGACTGACTCTCCCAGTACAGAAAAGTTAAATCTTTTCTTACCTTATAATATCAACCAACATCAATTTGATTCCTGATTCAGATATATGGAGTTATTTATTATATTTATGCTGGGCGCGTAACAACCGGACATTTGCGGTTTTTTGTTCGCCATCCTGCACGAGAGATACTACTCGTAATGCTTCCATAATTGGAATATTCAAGTTATCTGAATTTGAATAAAATGCATCCATGTGAAGGGCAATAATCTTCAAATTGTATCCCACTTCTTCGGAACGATATTCATCAATTATTTCATAAAATCGTTCTATATAATAAGGTTCTACCCAATTATTTTCGTGAGAGAATTGTTTTCGAACTTCTGCCCGATGATGAGATTTCAATTTAGAAATGGCTCCGTATGATCCATTGATAAAAGCAACCTTCTCTTCCTGAGAATAATCATTCCAAAAATCAGCGGGTGTTGATTGCTGTGCCCAGATTGTGGTGGAAAATAATAGGAATAATAACCGGGTCATTTGTTCTTACCTTTGAAATGGTTCACAATTGGTATTCGCCGCCCTACACCAAATGCCTTGGAAGAAACTCTAAGTCCCGGTGCAGCCTGTCGACGTTTGTATTCATTAATTTTAATTTTTCTATAAATAGAATTTACTAAATCAGAATCTGATCCTTCATTAATTAATTCCGCCGGTGACTTTCTATCTTCCACAATGGCATCTACCAAGGGGCTAACCACATTGTAATCAAATGGATCAACTTGGTCCGGCGCCAATTCTGCTGATGGCGGTTTGGATATGCTTCCTTCTGGAATTCGTCCCGGATTTTTAAAGTTCACCCATTTTGCCAGTGCATATACATCTGATTTACTCAAATCGGAGATTACTGCTAGCCCTCCACTCATATCACCATATAAGGTACAATAACCTAATGCTAATTCAGTTTTATTTCCAGTTGATAAAACCATCCATCCGAATTTATTAGAGAGCGCCATCAAAAGATTTCCCCTTGTTCTTGCCTGGATATTTTCTTCCGCAACATTGGGTTCCATCCCAAGAAAATGGGGATGGAGCACTGTTTCAAATCCTTCCACAGCTTCCTGAATTGGGATAATCCTATAATCAATGCTCAAACTATCGGCTAATGCCTGGGCATCTGATAAACTGTGATCACTTGAATATTTAGATGGCAACGATATCCCATGAATATTTTCTGCTCCTAAAGCATCGGCAGCAATCACAGCAACCAGAGCACTATCAATTCCGCCTGAGAGTCCTAAAACAGCTTCGGTGTGACCAGTCTTCCTAAAATAATCTGACACACCGAGACTTAATGCTCGGAACATTTTTTCTTCTCTTGGTTTTACCTTCAATTCCACAACATGGTTTGACTCAAGATCAATCAAAACCAGATCTTCTTCAAATGCTTTACCTTGTCCTAAACAATCTCCTTGCGAAGAAAATGCCAATGATTCACCATCAAAGATCAATTCGTCTTGTGCACCCACCATATTACAATAAATAAAAGGAAGTTTTGTCTCCTGTACTTTTTCCTGTATTAGATCCTTCCTCTTGAATAATCTTCCTTCGTGATAGGGTGA
>CAZCHA010000074.1:4191-6926 GCA_964498175.1 uncultured bacterium | reverse complement strand
GGACAAATTTGTGAAAATGGAAAAATGCTTGCTTATCATAATGAACTCCCTGAATTCAATCATAACGAAATCGTGGGTTGGGAAAACAATCCTGACTTATTTGAAAAATTATTTGTGCTTTGGCTTACAGATGCTGATGATAATGCAAGAGTGAAACACCGCGAGGAAATTACCCAGGATATCCTGAATGAAGTGGGTGTAGACCAGTATGTTTTAGAAATGACAGGAAATTCATTTCAAGAACGATTTCTTCATATGATTTACTATGGAGATTGGTTAAGTTATTGGTGTGCAATTCTCCATGGGACTGATCCAAGTCCCGTGAAGAAAATTTCGAGACTTAAGGAAGAATTATCGAAAAGACCATGATTCCTGTAAAAGTACTAAAGATTTCATACCATCCAGAAAGCAGAAGTTATGCTGTAATTTTAAAAGAAATTTCTGGTGAAATATGTCTCCCCGTTATTGTAGGCTCATTTGAAGCCCAATCCATAGCCCTAGCAATCGAAGTGGTTGAAACACCTCGTCCCTTGACTCATGATTTAATCTGTGATGTTATAACCGGTATTGATGGATCATTGAAAACAGTCAGAGTGAGCCATTTAACGGATGGTGTTTTTTATGCTCAAATGGAATTGGAATCAGATGTTATTGGGAATCGAATAATTGATGCACGTCCCAGTGATGCTATTGCAGTTGCACTTCGAATGAAGGCCCCGATCTTAGTTTCACCCCGTGTATTGAAGGATGCAGGAGTAAAAGAAGACATGTTGAAAGACACTAAAAAGTCTAGAAAAAAACCAGAATATTCTTTAGAAACTTTGAAAGAAAAATTGAAAGAGGCAGTAGAAGAAGAAGAATATGAATTTGCAGCAAAGCTGCGAGATAAGATCAGTAGTTTAGAATCTTAAATAGGAGCACCCATCTCCTCTAAAGCCAATTGAGCCGCAATTTGTTCTGCGGTTTTTTTATTTGTACCCAACCCGGAAGCAAAGACCTGAGATCCAATTTTAACTTGGATCTCGAATGTTTTGTAATGGTCGGGTCCTGAAATATCCTTGATGAGAAATACAGGATTATCAATTTCCTTGGAGTGGCAATACTCGATGAGTTTCCCTTTATAATTGGTTGATTTCCATGCTTCATCCTTATGTGCCCAAATTGTATCTAAAATAAGTCGATGGCAAGGTTCAATTCCACCATCTAAATACATTGCTCCAATTAATGATTCAAAAATATTTGCTATTTGTTTTTCAGCAATCTTTTCAATTTTTAAATCCACGCTGGATTCAATTTTTAGGTGATCCATTAGATCCAATAATTGACCAATTTGTGCTAAAAAAGGTTTTTGAACTAGGGACGCACGGCGTTGTGTAAGTAAACCTTCATCACCTTCCGGAAATTCTCGCATAAGTTCCCGGCTTACAATTATATCTATAACGGCATCACCAAGAAATTCCAATCGTTCGTAATTACTCCGTGGGTTCGTATCAAGTGATTTGTGAGTAAAGGCTTGGTTAAGATAATCTTTATTATGAAAAATATAGTTTATTTTTTTTTCAACGGGAGATACAGAATTGCTTCTATCGAGAAAAAATTGTTTAAGTTTTACAAATAAATTCAACCGTATTTCCGAACACAGATTACTGCATTATGTCCACCAAAACCAAAGGTATTGGATAAGGCAGCATTTACCGTATGAGCCTGTGCTTTATTGGGTACATAATCTAATGTGCAGTCTGGATCAGGTGTATGGTAATTTATCGTTGGTGGTAAGAGTTGATCTTGGATTGCTTTTACAGTAGCAATAGCTTCAATACCGCCTGCTGCTCCTAAAAGATGTCCAGTCATAGATTTTGTGGAGCTTACCTTGAGTTCTTTACAGTGGTCACCAAAAAGGGTTGATATTGCAGCTGATTCATTCCGATCATTAAATGGAGTAGATGTGCCATGGGCATTGATGTAATCAATGTCTGAGAGCTGTAATCCTGCATCTATGATTGCTCGTTCCATTGCTTTTAGAGCACCAGTGCCGCCCATGGCTGGTTGGGTTACATGAAAAGCATCATCAGTTGAACCATATCCTGCTAGTTCAGCTAGAATTGTTGCACCTCTGTTTTTTGCATGACTTTCAGTCTCGATAACCAAAATCCCTGCACCTTCACCCAAGACAAATCCATTACGGTCTTTCTCAAAAGGTCGACTGGCTTTAGTGGGCTCTTCACATGATTGTGATAATGCACGCATATTAGCAAACCCTGCAATAGTTAATGGAGTTACACTGGCTTCAGTACCTCCACAGATCATCATATCAGCATCTCCCGCAATAATTAGTCTCATAGCCATTCCAATTGCATCGGTTGCAGAGGCGCATGCAGATGTTACTGTTTGGTTTGGTCCTCTGAATCCCCACCGAATGGACAAATGTCCACCAGCAATATTGGCAATCATCTTGGGAACAAACTGGGGGGATACTCGACGTGCGCTTTTATTTTCTATCACTGAATGTTGTTCTTCTAGTGTTTGGATTCCGCCCACACCAGTACCAATTGTAACGCCAACCCGATCCATATCTAATTTATCTGGATCAATATTAGCCATTTTTACCGCTTCGTCAGTAGCTACTAACGCATAAATGGAAAATGGATCAAGTTTTCGAATTTCTTTTGGATCCAAAACCATCTCCGGTTGGAAATCCGATAACTCTCCAGCGATACTAACTCGATGTTCAGATG
>CAZCHA010000074.1:0-4091 GCA_964498175.1 uncultured bacterium | reverse complement strand
TCCAATTTGATTGCATCTTCTTCAACACCGAGTTTATCGATGATGACTTCTTTTACTTTGTTAAATGTGGACATATTGTCTCCTTGGTTAATTGATGATACGGCCACCATCAACAGTGATAGTCTGACCAGTAATGTAACTTGCTTCGTCGGATGCCAGGAAAAGTGCTGTATGGGCGATATCTTCCGGTGATCCGATCCTGTTAGCAGGAATCCTGCTTAAAAATTTGTTTTTCACTTCATCAGATAATTCATCTGTCATGTCAGTTCCTATCCAACCTGGAGCAATACAATTTACAGTAATTCCACGTGTTGCAACTTCTTTGGCAACGGATTTAGACATACCGATTAGTCCTGCCTTGGATGCGGCATAATTGGCCTGTCCGGGGTTCCCGGTTATTCCAACAATAGATGTGATATTGATTATACGACCACTCCGATTTTTCATCATGGGTCGAACAGCAGCCTTCATACCATGAAAGGCACCTTTCAAATTAATATTTAATACAGTATCCCATTGATCTTCCTTCATTCTCATTAAAAGATTATCCTGCGTAACACCGGCATTATTTACTAAAATATCCAATTTACCATGGTCTTTTGCAATGTCTGAAATTAAAGAAGAGAACGCATCACCATTACCTATATCACAGGTTTGAAATGAGGATGAACCGCCGTTTGAATTAATTTCATCCGAAAGTGATTTGATAGCATCTTCAGATCGAGCCAAGCATACAACATGGGCACCAGCAGTTGCAAAAACTTGGGCGATGACTTTGCCGATTCCACGGGAAGCCCCTGTCACAATGGCAACTTTATCGGTTAAACTAAACATTAAAATTATCCACTTGGTCAAACGATTCCACGCCTCGCGAAAATATTTTGCGGTCGATTCGTTTGTTGAGTCCCTGGAGAACTTTCCCTGGACCCACTTCAACAAAAGATTCAATTCCCGACTCTTTCATGGAAACAATTGATTTTGACCAGAGAACAGGATTCTCTAACTGTCTAATGAGCGAATCTTTAATATCGTTTCCTTGTGTCACGGGTTTAGCATCAACGTTTGTAAAAACGGGGAAAAGTGAATTCGAAATTTCGAGAGAATCAAGCATTTCGGCAAGTGCTTCTCTCGCAGGTGCCATAAGAGGAGAGTGGAAGGCCCCGCTTACGTTTAATTGGACTGTCATCCTTGCGCCTGATGCTTTTGCGGAATCCATTACAGAATCCACTGCTTCCGGGGAACCGGAGATTACCACTTGTCCCGGTGAATTATAATTTGCAGCAACTACAACTCCATTGTCTGAATAACTACTGCACAAATCAGTTACATCATCATCATTCATCCCGACGATCGCTGCCATTGTTCCTTTCTCATTCTCCCCAGCTTTCGCCATGCTATCAGCACGAACTTTTACGAGAGATAACCCTGTTTTAAAATCAAATGCATTGGCAACAGCCAAGGCCGAATATTCACCCAAGCTATGTCCTGCAACTGTAGTTGGTGTAAATCCTTTTTCTTTCAATAGTTCGCCTAGTATTACTGAAACAATATAAATAGCAGGTTGAGTATATTGTGTCTGTTTTAATTTTTCTTTTGGTCCATTAAAAATAATGGATTGAATATCACACTCCATAATGTCGTTGGCGCACTCAAAATAGTGTTTCCCTAAATCAGTATGATCAAAAATATCTTTTCCCATCCCAACATATTGGGATGCTTGTCCAGGGAATAGCCAAGCAGATTTCATTTAATGTTCTTCCCATTTTAAGAGCATACTACCCCAAGTAAACCCCGCTCCAAATGCAGCTAGAAGAATGTTATCACCATCTTTTATTCGCCCAGTTTCAACAGCTTCGTTCATAGCAATAGGAATGGTTCCAGCTGTTGTATTACCAAAGCGATCAATATTGATCAATACTTTACCATCGGAAATATTACATCGCTTTGCTGTTGCATCAATGATACGTTTATTGGCCTGGTGTGGAATAAACAAGGAAATATTACCACCCGTTAAATTATTTTGAGCTAGGATTTGTTCAGAAACATCAGCCATACCTTTTACAGCAAATTTGAATACTTTTTTCCCATCCTGCATGATATAATGTTGTTTTGCATTTACAGATTCAATGGTTGCGGGCAATCGACTGCCTCCGCCAGGTACATGAAGAAAACCACCCCCAGAACCATCCATATGAAGAATAGAATCAAAAATTCCACTCCCCGTTTCAGTGGGCTCTAAGATTGCACCTCCAGCACCATCTCCAAAAAGAACACAGGTATCACGATCTGTAAAATCCAGGATGGAAGACATAGTATCAACTCCAATCACCATCACTTTTTTATATTTACCGCAAGAAATGAATTTGCTCCCGGTTTCTAGGCCATAAAGATATCCAGTACAAGCACCACTCAAGTCAAATCCCCAGGCGTTTGATGCACCAATATTATTTTGAACTAATGCAGCTGTGGATGGGGCAAAGTGATCCGGCGTAACAGTAGCCACAATAATTATATCTATTTCTTCTGCGCTAATCCCGCGTTTTTTCAATAATTGTTCTGCGACTCGAGTAGATAGATCTGATGATGCTTCATTCTCGGCGGCAATATGGCGCTGAGAAATTCCAGTCCTTGTCCGGATCCATTCATCAGATGTATCAACCAATTTTTCCAATTCAAAATTTGTCATGATCCTTTCAGGTACATAATGTGCAGTCGATGTGATCTTAGCGTTCAATTTAATGTCCAAAATGTATTGCTAGACTTTTTTGCGTATCTTCAATCAAATTGTTTTGGATACATTTTTGTCCAAGAAAAATCGAATTCATAATAGACCGTCGACCGGAACTTCCATGGCAAACGATTGATATTCCATTAACACCTAAAAGGGGTGTACCCCCATGCTCTTCATAATCGTATTTGGCTTTTAGATCATCAAAAACGGGCTTCATCAATTCAGCACCAATCTTATAAGATAATTTTTCATTGACCTTATCCTTGATTTCATCTGAAAAAAATGTGATCCAAGATTCTGCGAATTTTAATAATGTATTTCCAACAAATCCGTCACAGATCAATACATCCGCTTCGGATGTGAGCAAATGGCGTCCTTCAATATTTCCAACAAAATTAGGTATTTCGGATAATAATTTGTGTGTTTCTACGTAAAGATCAGACCCTTTATTTGGTTCTTCTCCAATATTAATTAATCCAATTTTTGGTGCTGCAAAGCCCTCAACATGATCGTAATAATGGGAAGCCATCAATGCAAACTGAACCAAATGTTCTGGTTTTGCATCCGGATTTGCACCCACATCACATAAAACTTTGCCACGTTTTTCGGTTGGGAAATAAGCAGCCAGGGCTGGTCGTCTTACACCTGGAATTCGTCCTAACGATAATAGGGTTGTTGATAAGACTGCACCGGTATGGCCTGCACTAATAAAACCATCAGCCTGACCTTTTTTTACCATTTGAATTCCACGAACTAAAGATGAATTAGGTTTCATTTTCAAAACTTTAGAACCCTTATCCTCCATGTTGACCACTTCATCTGTATGAACAATTTCAATCGTTTCCACCTCACGGCCTGCCATTTCGGTTCGAATTGCAGTTTCGTCTCCCAGAAGGATTAGACTCAGGGGTTTGGATGATTTATCAATAGCATCCAATGCACCTTGTACGACAGCGTGGGGTGCGAAATCCCCTCCCATGGCATCAAGGGCAAATTTCATTTATAAAGGAAAGGGAATTAATTAGGAAGCAGAGACAACTGGACGCCCTCGATAGTATCCACAATTTGGACATGCTCTATGCGGCATTTTTATTTGGCTGCATTGTGGACAACCTGTGGTAGCAACAGCGTTTGATTTATAATGGGTGCGACGTTTTCTTGAACGTGCTTTTGATTGTCGTTTCTTTGGCAGTGCCATGAAATCTCCTCAAATCTAATCTGGTTAATAAGTTTTTAAAATATCCCAACGACTATCGTGACTATCGAGTTTACAATCACAAGAACTTTGGTTCAAATTTATTCCGCAATTAGGGCAAAGACCTTTACAATTATCATTACAATTAGGGTTCATTGGTTCTGC
>CAZCHA010000073.1:0-7019 GCA_964498175.1 uncultured bacterium | reverse complement strand
CTTTGTCAATTTCAACGGTTGATGGATTCCAACAGAAACGGTTGGTGTTGTTCCTTCCACAGTTCCATTTTCCCAAATAAGTCCGGAAGCTGGGAGATTCCGAGCAACAATGCCAACATTTGTTTCATAGATTTTTTTCACGATTCCAAGATCTATACCAACACCCAAAGCAAAATGATTATACAGTGAGTAGGATAAAACTTTTACACCAATACCTATTGGCAAATCTCTAAATGAATGATTAAATGCACCATGGATACCGATTTGATGTTGACTGAAAAATTGAAGTTGATCTACATCCAAGCGTTCACCTTCATCCAAAATCCCATTCCCTTCACCTGGATCATTAGTCCCGAATTGCCCATCATTCCCCCAATCCAAAAGCATATTTCGTGTATCCGGAATTTGACCGATGCCTTCATATAACATATTGATTTGAATAGGTTTTCCTTTTCTTTGAAACTGAAATCCTGCTAGATCATTATTCAAAATCCCGGAAAACCGAGATTGATGAGTCAAATTGACATTTGGAGTTAGCACTAGCGAAAATATTGGATTTATTAATGATGATGTGGGCGAACCAAAATTATAAGCGGTGGTTGCTTTCCCTAAGGATGCAGTTCGGGCATCGGTTACATGCTCAAAAAGTTCCCACCCATAATTAACCAAAAAACCATTGGAAAACCCAATACTCACAATAAAAAAGTAAGAAAATAATGAGATTTGCCATTTAGATACGAAGTCTCGAATAAGGCTTTGAGTCTTTGCGACTTTGCGGCATTTCCTACAACCCATGATCTTTTTTGATCTCATCTAAAGTTTGAAGTGCTTCCAGGGGCGTCATTGAATTCACATCCAATTCATTCAGTTTTTTGCGCAATTTTAATTCTTGTTCCTGGAACAGTGTTATCTGGTTGGACGATTCTGGCGGCGGAGAAGTTCCACCTTTTTCCACAGATTGCTGGATATGATGATTCAATATCTCCGCTGCACGATGAATCACTGATTTTGGTAATCCTGCCATTTGTGCCACATGAATCCCATAACTTTTATCAACTGATCCTTTTGCTATAGAGCGAAGAAATACTATTTTATCTCCAAATTCTTTTACTTCCACATGGTGGTTCTCAACTCGTTCCAAAAGTGATTCCAAGTCTGTTAATTCGTGGTAATGGGTTGCAAATAAAGTACGAGCTAAAACACCTTCTGTGTTGTGGAGAAATTCTGTTATAGCCCACGCCAGAGAAAGGCCATCAAATGTGGCTGTCCCTCGACCAATCTCATCTAGTAGAATTAAACTTCTATTGGTAGCATTATTCAAAATATTTGCGGCCTCGTTCATTTCCACCAAAAACGTACTTTCGCCACCAGCAAGGTTATCACTGGCTCCTACTCGAGTAAATAATTTATCTACTACTCCAATTTTTGCTGAATTAGCCGGGACAAAACTTCCAATCTGAGCCATTAATACAATGAGTCCAACTTGTCTTAAATAAGTGGATTTACCTGCCATATTGGGTCCCGTAATTAAGTGAATCTGGTTGATCGTAGAATCCATAGCGAGATCGTTGGGGATAAATTTTTCGGTGGATGGCAGCAACTGTTCAACGACAGGATGACGCCCTTGGATAATCTCCAATTCCGGATTATTTGTCAATTCTGGGCGAACAAAATTCTGATTCAATGAAGTTGCAGAAAATCCAATCAAGAGATCCATCCGATTTATAGCTTTTGCATTGGTGTGTATATCAGAAATGGTGCATAATAAGAATTGGCACAATTCAGAGAAAATATTGGATTCTATCGTGAATATTTTTTCTTCTGCATTGAGAATTTTATCTTCATATTCTTTTAATTCTTCGGTGATATATCGTTCGGAATTAACGAGGGTTTGTTTCCTAATAAATGTTTCAGGGACTTTATCCTGATGGACTTTGGTTACTTCGATATAATAACCAAAAACCCTATTAAATCCCACCTTTAGCTTTGGAATGTCCAATTCTTCTCGCAATGAACTCTGAAAATTGTCTATCCATTCTTTCCCGGAATTAAGCAAACTTCGTAATTCGTCAAGATCACTATCCACACCTTTACAAATTATATTCCCCATTTTGACCTGTATCGGTGTATCTTTATTGATAAGGGATAAGATCTTTTCAGTAATCGAGTTTGTATCAACAAACGATTTTGCCAGTGATGTCAGGTTTTGATCGTCTGTTGATATTAATTCTTTTTGCCAATCTGGAATTTTCTGCAATGTAAGGGCGATCCCTATCACATCTCGGGGCGACGCTTTCCCATGATTCACTTTTCCAAGAATACGCTCCAAATCAGCTGTTTTACCTAACGATTCTCCTATTGATTTCATGAGTCTAACATTTTTGGAAAAAGCATCAACCACATTCAACCTTGCATTGATTCTTTTAATATCAGTCAGTGGATAATGGAGCCATCGTCGGAGAAGTCGGCCTCCGCCAGCAGTTTGGGTTTCGTCAATACAATCCACCAATGTTCCATGCGTCCCTTGTGTGGCCAAACTTTGGAATACTTCCAAATTCCGAATTGTAAATCCATCTAACCCCATAAAACCTTCATTAAAAACTGGAACTATTTTAGATATATGATCCAAAGCTGAACTCAAATTAGTTTTAATGTGATGCAACAAAGCACCGCCAGCTGAGATAGCTAATTTCAATTCATCACACCCGAATCCTTTTAAGGATTTAAGATTAAAATGTTGGGTCAGTGCTCTGTATGACGAATCCTGATCAAATATCCAATTTTCGATCTGCGTAATAAATGGCCGAAATTCACGGTACCATTCTGTGGTAGAATAAACCACACTTTCATCTAAAATCATTTCACTGGGAGAAAATTTTAACAAATTATCTTTTAATTGGTCCACAGGACATTCACCAATATGGAATTCTCCTGTTGATGGATCCAGGAAAGCAAATCCCGCAAAATTCTTTTTAAAGGTTACAGAACCAATATAACGGTTGGATTTTTTACTCAATGCTTGGTCGCTTATAAGTGTCCCGGGTGTTACAACTTCGATCACTTCCCGTTTCACGATCCCCTTAGCTAATTTCGGGTCTTCCACTTGTTCGCAAATGGCCACACGATGCCCCGCTTTCACTAATTTTGGAAGATAATTATCTAAGGCATGATACGGAAAACCGGCCAATGCCACATCGGATGCTTTTCCATTAGCCCGTTTAGTCAAAACAATTCCAAGAACCTTGGCAGTAATCTCCGCATCTTCCAGAAAAGTCTCATAGAAATCACCCATCCTGAATAACACCAGCGTATTTTCATATTGTGATTTCACTTCCAGGAATTGCTTCATAACCGGTGTTTGTGCGATGACATCCTTACCCATTCAAAGATTTTCCTTTCAAGCGCACATTTTCCTGTCTTATAGTAAAATGTTTCTTATCGAGATATTCCAACAATGGAATCGCCGTTTTACGTGAGAGCCCTGTTATTTCTTTAAAATCTGCCACAGCCAATTGCTCCTTCGATTTGAAATATTCATGAATATCATGAATAACCTTATCAAGATTGGAACGATTTAGCCAAAAGTTATTTCCAAGATTTTCCACCTTTCCCTGGGCAAATAACAGGTGAATCAGATCCCCCACCCGTTTGGGCTTGAATCTGGACGCTTCTGTAATCTCTTTGAGTAGAATTGGCTCAAATCCGGATTGAGTTAAGATGGATTCAATTTTTCCCAATTCTTCCAAATCCTTTTTAGAAAACTCAGGTTTATAACTCGCTAGAAAGAACCCACCTTTTTTTTCAGAAATAACGCCATTTTCTAATAAGATTTTCATGACAATCTCAAACCAGTCTTCCGACCATTTAAGTTGGTTTAATATTCCATCGGAACTCAGGACAGTTCGGAATGGATTCTTTTCATAAGTATCATCAAAATAGGATTTTAAATCTTTTTTCCCCTTTTCCAACCCAGACTCAGAATATAGAATTCCACTCTCGGATTCCATTACATTTATTTCAACGATCCAACTCTGTAAGATTTCTTTAGAAATAAAAAATAACATCTGCCATTTTTCTCTCGATTTGGGTGTTTTCCAATCTTCATCGACCAAATAACCAAACCGTTCCTTCGGATCGATGGGAAGACTATCGGTGCGATGCCATAATACCGACCATTTTCCAACTGGTTTAGGGTCTAATACCAATCCGCCTGCAATCGTATCCATGGGAGAATAAGATCGAACTACAAACCGGTCATCCATAGCTACAGCAACAGTTGATTCAAGATCAATGATTACATTCCCGGATTGGCCTTTTTCTAATTTTTTTCCAGAAACTCGCCCAAGGATCTCAGATGTCCCCATATGTAAACGTAACCGCTGTTTATTCTTAATAACCCAATCTGTTGAATTCGTCATAGAAATATTCGCAAGTATTCGATTGGATGGCTGCAAACAATCCGGGGTAGCAAGAACGGTCCCACGGGTTAGATCTGACGATTTTACATGGGAAAGGTTCAGCGCAGCACGATCTCCTGTTAAAACAGTTTCGGCTGCACCGCCATGGGTTTGGATACCACGAATTTTAGTCTTAATACTTAGTGGTAGTATCTCAATATCATCTCCAATCTGGGCAGAACCATTCTGAACCGTACCGGTTACAACTGTACCAAATCCGGTTTTTGAAAAAACTCGATCCACATTCAGTCGAAATTGCGTAGAAGAAGACTTTGATTGATAATTTTCAGCCAAGGATAAAATATCAGATTTGAGACCTTCGACTCCATCTCCGGTTAGATTATTAATTCGGTGAATAGAGATAGAATCAAAACCAATGTCATCCAATAATTCAGAAATATCCAATTCAACCAGATCCAGCCATTCACCATCATTCACTAGGTCGGTTTTAGTCAGGGCAACTATCCCTTTATTCACACCAAGAAGTGTGAGAATATTCAGATGCTCACGGGTTTGGGGCATCACACTATCATCTGCTGCAATTACCAACAATCCAAAATGGATGTTTGCTGCACCTGCAGCCATATTCCTGATAAATTTTTCGTGACCAGGAACATCAATAATGGTGATGTTTTCATTGAGATAAGCAAAACCAAGATCAATGGTCATTCCCCGTTTTTTCTCTTCTGCGAGCCGATCTGTATTGGTCCCGGTTAAGGCTTTAACCAAAGATGTTTTACCGTGGTCAATATGCCCTGCAGTTCCCACCACAACTTGCGACATGGTTAAACCTCCTGAATCGCAGTTGATAGCCGTTTAATTTGATTGGGTAAAACCGATTTCAAATCAATATAAAATGTATTTTTTTGTATATATCCAACTACTGGAATGGAACCGCAACGGAATGCCTTGGCAAGATCCTTGGTCTTCCCATTTTTGGGTGAAAAACTTAAGGATGCACTTTCAATCTTATCATCCGGTAAAGATCCACTCCCCGCTTCTACTTCAGAGTCCACCAGTAAAATCCCCAGATCTAAAATTGTATTTTTCTGTAAAGAATCCAAAACCTTTTGTCCGCGGGTTTTTAATACCTTTCGTGATGTGGTTAGCATGGTGAGAGAGAGATTATCTTTCGAGAATGATTGGGATCGATAAGACCGCAACGTTTCTTCTAAAAGCCCGATGGTTACCTTATCACATCTTAAAACACGATACAATGGATTTTTCATACAAGCATTGACCCATTTTTTGCGACCTACAATGAGGCCGGATTGAGGTCCACCTAGAAGTTTATCTCCTGAGAATGAGATAATATCTGGCCCGCTATTTACAATGGATTTTACTGGGATTTCGTCCGCCAGGCCCAATAGATTCATATCAAGCAGAGCACCGCTTCCAAGATCCGCCATGACGGGTATTTTATGTTTCTTACCAAAAATGACTAGATCAGACAAAGAGACTTCTTTGGTAAAACCTTTTACTACATAATTGCTGGTATGAACCCATAGGATCAATCTCGTTTTATTGGAAATAGCTTTTTCGTAATCTTTTAAATGTGTACGATTCGTGGTTCCTACTTCATTCAAGATTGCACCACTTTTTTTAATTATATCAGGAATCCTGAAAGAGCCACCTATTTCCACCATTTGTCCACGGGAACAGATTACTTCTCCTCCCCAAGCCATTTCGTTCAAAGCTAGGAATACAGCAGCGGCATTATTGTTCACCACCATGCCCGATTCTGCACCACATATTGAACTCAATTGCTCATGGATCAATGTTTGCCGATCACCACGATTTCCGGATTCCAAATCAAATTCGAGATTAACATAACCATCCAAACGATCCGCCAAATCTTTTAATTGTTTACCTCGAAAAGGTGCTCGGCCAAATCCAGTATGGAGTACAATCCCAGTACCATTAATTACATTGACCAGTTGGGGAGCAGATTGTAATAATACTTGGGATGCAATGTGGCTCAATAACTCCCCCTTAGTTTTAGATAATTTCCCTTTCCTAATATTTGCCCTAATCTTTGTTAATTCAGAATTTATAATATATTTTATATAATCTTCATGAAGTAATATATTCCCATTTAATTCAAGTAATACTTGATGTACAGATGGGCAGTCTTTCAGGGTGGTTTTCATAATTAGGGGCAAGAAGTTCTAAAGAATCAGCCTTCAGTTCAAGGAGTTTGATTTTTTTGCTTCATTAAGAACCATCCGGCAATAACTGCAGGAATTAAACTAATCGCCATAAAGGGGAATACCATTTCAATCGAATATTGATTCGTAATCCAACCACAAACAGCTGGAGCAATACCGCCAATCCCGAAACTCAAAAAGAATGATATACCATATCCTATCCCACGATGTGAACTGGGAGTCAATTCCGCTAACAATGCATTTGATACGGGTTGATTTAAGAAATGTACTATTCCTAACAAAATACTGCAAATGAGCAAACTCCATCCACTGGTATATCCCATTAACAATAAAAATGGCATATTAAAAATAACGATCCAAAATAAAAGGAAAGATCTGCTATATCGATCTCCAA
>CAZCHA010000072.1:3422-7042 GCA_964498175.1 uncultured bacterium | reverse complement strand
CAAATGTCCTGCTTCCCATTCTTATATTTCCAAATCCTTCTGTGACGATAAGGGATGTTACTAAATCTTCAGAACCAGTGATGGCTACGCCTAAGATATAACCTAATATTTCTTCAAGATCAAAATAATTGAATCCACCCACAACTACACCAGCAACACCCAATGATAATGCTTTTTTATACGTATCCAGGCTAATGAATGAACCTCCAACAACGATTTTTCCTTTATGAGACTCATCCAATAACTCTGATGTCAATTCTGCTTCACGGTTATTAACCAAGATTATCATATCACCTCGGCTCTCACCTCCAATCCCAAAAATGCCTTGAATAAAAACAGCATCCGATTCCACTATTACGCCCTCTTCCGGAATGATCTCTTTCACGGTTCCTCTCATGTATGCATCCACCTCTACAGGAATGGGCGCTTCCCTGAACACTATTTGTCCAGTTACATCTGAAATGGATTCAATCGTTCCATCAATAGGGGATTTTACATCTGATTTGAAAAAGCCAAACAAACCTTCTGTTTGGGCAATAATTTGGCCCTTTTTCACCGCTTCGCCTTCGGCGGCAATCATTACATCTGGAACATCTGCAGGTCCAATATTAAGCAAATTTGCTACTTTAAGCATTTGAACATTTCCTGGAAGATCTGTAGTAGCAACAATATCGTTCGGTTCTAAAGAATCACCTACTTTCTTTGTTACACTTCCCTTAATTGGAAGTCGCCGATTTTTATTCACTTTTGTATGATGTAATACTTTAAGTCCTGGTGTATATGCGTGTGCCATTTATTAGTTTATAATTATTGATTATTATTGGGATACTCATTAACTGCTTCAGACCAACTATTAAGGGCAGCCAACCTTTCTTCAGAAGACGTAGGGATTGAGATTGGTCTAGAGCGACCATCCAAAATCAACCCGACCACACCTCCATAAACAGTGGTTTCTATCGGCTCCCCTATCCCGGAACCTATATCCATTTTTTTCTCGGGCTTTAATACGGCAGATATTGGTTCAAATGGAGCTTCGAAGCGGAAAAGTTCATCTTTTTTTAATTCATGATTAACTTTTTTTCCATCAGGAAAAGTGAACTCTGCTCTAAGAACTAGTGCACCATTTTTTGCATTTCCGATTGGCGCAATACAGGTTCCAAGATGAATAAGACAATCTTTATGAAAAACTTCAAGTGCAGCAGCTCGTGCATCCACAGCTAATTCTTCCTTTTCAATATTTGCAAGAACTCCCAATTGCGGCATCATGAATATAGAATCAACAGCCAATTGAGTAATTCCCTCGGGCATAAATGAGTCAATAAGCATTCTCGCAGACTGCTCACGGCGCGGGGCATGGCTCAAAACACCACCAGAGCCTACTAGTAGATCTAAGTCCATCATATTTACAAGGGATTCACCGGAACTGGATTGATCAAATGCATCAGAAATAGTTCGTTCTTTTTGCACCCCTTTTAAACTTGTAGCAAATTCCTTATGCTGTTTAAATGAAAGACGCAATGCTTCTCGGGCAATGGCTTGTTCAATAAATAATTCTTCAAGAGATTGAGGAACAGTTGTTGGGCGAATCATTTTATTACCGATCCGATTTGTTAATTCTTTTTGATCAATATCAAATGGAACCCAGCGTAGGACATTATCCAGTCCCGACTCTGCCAGCACATTACAAATGGAATAACTCATCCCTAGGTTTGCACTGACAGTTCTATTGAATTTACCCTGAAATACAGAAAATATATCTGTTGTAGCCCCACCAATATCCACACCAACAACAGTGATTTTTTCCTTTTCAGCAATCATCTCTATTAATGATCCAACAGCTCCCGGTGTTGGCATAATTGGTGCATCTGTCCAGGACATAAGTTTTTTATATCCAGGAGCCTGTTGCATGACATGCTCCATAAAAAGATCATGTATCTTATCTCTTGATGGTTCTAGGTTCTCTCTCTCAAGAACAGGACGGATATTCTCTGTAATATCCAGATCTACCATTTCTCCCAGTGTATCTCGAATCTGATCTTGGGCCTTATTGTTACCGGCATAAATCACCGGCAATTTATAATTTTGTCCCAGTCGTGGTTTAGGATTTGCAGCATGGAGAATTTCAGCTAATTCAACTACATGAGAAACCGTTCCACCATCAATCCCACCTGATAAAAGAATCATATCAGGTCGTAGATCACGAATTCTTTTAATTTTTTCATGAGGGAGACGCCCATCGTTGGAAGCCATAACATCCATAACAATTGAACCTGCCCCTAACGCAGCACGTTCGGCGCTTTCACCAGACATGGATTTAACAACACCTGCCACCATCATTTGAAGCCCGCCACCGGCTGAACTGGTAGAAATATAAATATCCACGCCTTCTTCTCCATTTTGGGGCGTCATTATTTCATCTCCATTTAAGATCTTGCGGTTGGCTAATTCTTCCACTTCCATTACGGCATTCAATACACCGCGAGTCACATCTTCAAATGGGGCTTCTACAGTAGTAGGTGCTTCGCCACGGTGACTTAAACGATATTCTCCATCAATTTTTTGTATAAGGATGGCTTTGGTTGTGGTAGAACCACAATCCGTAGCCAAGATTGATCTGAGTTCCATAGGGATTTATATAAAGATTATATATGCATTAAAAAATGGATGTAAAGATAAGTAAGTGGTGTTGCGAATATCAAGGAGTCAAAACGATCTAAAACACCGCCATGCCCCTGTAGAAGAGTTCCACTATCTTTCACATCAGCATCTCGTTTCAAAAGCGATTCTGCGAAGTCACCTATTTGTCCAAAAATACCGGTGATAATACCAAATACAATTGCATCTTTCATGGAAAAATAATCACCCAGCCAACCCTGATAATAAAAGAGATGAAACACGCTTAATGATGCAACCAATCCTGCAATAGATCCTACCCAGGATTTATTAGGACTGACCCGAGGAAATATCTTTGTATCACCAAATTTAGTTCCAAAAATGAAAGCAGCTGAATCGCATGCCCAAACAGATAAAACCAAAGCTAAAGTCAACTGAGTCCCCATTAATGAATCAAATTGGCGAATATCTATAGCTGTGCCAAGTAGGATGGGAACAAATAGAATCCCCGCCATAGTCGCAGAAATATTTTGACCGGAATTTTCTTTATCTGAAAACAATTCCCATATCACAGTAAGTAGAACAATGAAAATAATTCCACCCAAAATTTGATGAGCTGTGATATCCGGTTGAACGAAGTAATAATCAGCGATAAATACTGAAGTGCACATTCCCATCCACCGCAATGGTTTTGCTCCTTTTTTCTCCATGATGGTATAGAATTCACCCAAAGCAAAAGCTATACAAATTAAAATAAATACGCTGTAATATAGATTACCTTTCCATATAAGAAATAACCAGCCGGGAATTCCCAATGCATTTATAAGATTTCTTCCCTTGAACATACTCATACTATTTTCCCTTATTTAAACCAGAACGTCAATCAATCCTTGTTCTATGGTCACATGAATGGGGGTACTCCCAATCATTTCGCCGTCAATATTAAGTATATTGTCTTCCTGAGGAATGATTGAGAATTCCTTCACCTGATGATAGTCTACTAATGG
>CAZCHA010000072.1:0-3322 GCA_964498175.1 uncultured bacterium | reverse complement strand
TGTCTTCCTGAGGAATGATTGAGAATTCCTTCACCTGATGATAGTCTACTAATGGGTCACCAACGTGGCCACCACTGAACAATTTAGGAAATAACCGCAACAATTTGAATCGACCGGCTTTCCGGGCAATGATTAAATCGATTAACCCATCATTAAGTTGAGCTAATGGAGCCATCATCATTCCTTTTCCTGTATGAATTGTGTTACACCCAAGAATGAACCCATAATCTCCAACTACTGTATTCCCATCAATAATCAGCTTCGCCAGACGCTGCTTCCCTTTCATCACTTCAATAATCGATGCAACATTATATCGTTGTTCACCGAGCCAACGCATTTTTTCCGCTAAAAAGTTAATATCAGTGGGCATTCCCCAACCAACAATATTAAATCCGTAAATAATTTCTCCATCTGCGTCAACTTTTGCAATATCAATGGGACGAAGGCGACCAGTAAGAATTCGCTTGGCAGCATTTTCTGGGTCAAGGCAGTCCAAGTCATGCATGAATGAATTTCCAGTTCCACCTGTAACTAATCCGATCGGTATTTTCCGTTCATCGGGTCGTTTCAGCATACCATTTATAACTTCATGCATAGTACCGTCACCGCCAATGGCACAAAAACCATCATACCCAGTAAAATCTTTTTCCCGAGCCATATCCCGGGCATGACCGGCATATTCCGTTTCTAATATAGTCAATTCAGCACCACCATCATCAAAAATAGATTTTACTCGGTCAAGGATGCCAATACCTTTTTTCAACCCACCATGTGGATTAACTACCATATAATATTTCTTCATTATTTAATCTCCCTATGCTTCATATATTCTCCATCTCCCCATTCAATGACTTCAATTTTAACCTTCGTCGTACCCTCCCTAATAAAATCTAATTTTTTTGCGGCACCATAGGAACAATCAAGTATTCGTCCTTTCACATAAGGACCGCGATCATTAATTCTCAAGATTAGAGATTTGCTGTTAGCAAGGTTGGTTACTCGGCAAACAGTACCCAATGGTAATGTTTTATGTGCTGCAGTGACGCCATACATATCATAAACTTCACCATTTGCAGTGAGTTTTCCATGGAAATCTTCTGCATAAAATGAACTTACACCTTTCAATACCTTCCGGTGTTTTGTCTTTCTTGATTTTTTACTGGTTTTCGGTTTTGCTGACTTAGAAGATTTGGATCGCACTGAAGCACCATTTCCCGTTGTATATCTAGGTGAATTTGCACAACCATAAAAATAGAGCAAGAGCAAAATAAGTAATTGGGGTTTAAATAGCATCGATTTGACGAATGGCTTCATAGAGGACAATACCTACGCTGGTGGCAAGATTTAAACTCCTAATATGCGAATTATCCATGGGTATGGTACAGGTATTGTTCCAATTCTCTTTTAGAAAAGTTTCGTTGATCCCGGAGGTTTCACTGCCGAAAACTAGATGATCTTCATACTTAAATTGCCGTGAAGTGTACGGCTCAGATGATTTAGTGGTCAATAGATGAAATCTTTCATTTTTTACCAAATTTTTACAATATTTCTCTAAATCTGGAAAATAGTCCCAATCAATATGGTCCCAATAATCCAGCCCTGCTCTTTTCAATGTTTTATCGGATAGCTCAAAGCCTAGATTTCCCACGATATGAAGCTTTGTATTGGTTGCGCCGCATAAACGCCCTGTAGAACCAGTATTGGGCGGAATTTGAGGCTCTAGTAATACAATTGTGAACATTATAATCGGTTGTTGATTTTGGGGACACAGTAGGGATCTAGGACAAGTGCAGTAGCCATTCCAAACAATGAAGCACCATTTTCCTTAGCAGCATCAATGTGTTGAATTTTAGAAATACCGCCAGTTGCCATAATGGGTAGATCAAATTCTGAAAATAATTTCAACATTTCCAGAGTTCGATCAAAAAGTGCAGGACCGGAAAATCCACCGCCTTCATTGATGAAATTTCTCGATTTAACACCTACATCATTTGATTTTTTATATTGTGTATTCCCTGCATTGATGAATACTTGATTTATTCCCGAACAAATTTCTCCTATTTGCATTAGTGTCTGGTTTGAAAGATCCGGGGAAACTTTTACAGAAATTGGTTTCCCCATATTTGACCTTGATTCAACCAGGAGTTTTTCTAATTCTATAGGATCCTCCCCAATTGTTTGTCCATTTTTTGTATTTGGACAACTGACATTAAGTTCATAAAAATAGGATATAGATTTATTTTTTAATACGTTTTCAATATGATTAACATTTTCAATATATTCAAAAATTGAATCTCCTCCTATGCTCACACCTAAGGGACGATTAAAATTCCACAAAGGTAAATCTGCTATTTCAGCAGAAAAAGACGCTACTCCTTTTCCCGGTAACCCCATAGAATTCAACAATCCTTTTTCTCCGGAGAGGCTGGCATCTTGGAGACGCGGTCTTTTATTCCCCAATCGTGCCTTTGTCATAATTGTTTTAAAAATAACTCCACCTAGCCCCATTTGGAGCCAAATATTCAAGATCTTCGTTTCCGATTTAAATGATGCGGCAACCAGTGGTGATGGGAATTCTAACCCAAAAATTTCAAGGTCATTTCCGGATGGGATTTTAAAATTGAAAAATGGAGCACCAATAATTGAAATAGTAGAAAGAAATGCATCACCGCCTATGACAGCTGGTTCAAGATCTTTTGGGCGAAAAAATAATGCTTGAAAAAAATAAAGTGTTTTGGTAATGATAAACCGATTTAAACGATAACATATAGAAAGAAAATTCGCTCTCAATTGTCGTCCCTAATGATAATAACAGAATCTGTAACAGTATCAATTGAAGATAAAACCATTTGTAAAGTTTGAACTCTTTTCGCTGCGCTAAGAGATTGATCTGACCTTGGATGATTATCTTGAATCCATTGGTAATATTTCAAGGCACTGTCAATTTCTGCAGACTGGTCATAAAAGTAACTGATTGTATAGGCTGCTGACACTGCTAAGTCGCTTTTTTCATCGAGGCGGATTGATTCTTTAAAAAGTTGGATTGCATTATCAGGGTTACTAGTGATTTGGGACTCAGCCTTGGCATAGAACAACTCCTGGTTCTTTTTTTCAACTTTCACATCTTCTGATATGTAAGAAGCATATTCTGAATTTGGAAAGGATCCCAATAAATGATCACGCGTGGATTGGGCGTTAACAGAATCCGCCATATTTTCAAACATAAAAGCCATTGCGAAAATGGATTTGGCATGAAAAGGCGACTCCGGATATTCAGAATTAATTTGATTTAAATATTGAATCCCTTGGGTATAGCGCTTAA
>CAZCHA010000071.1:0-7138 GCA_964498175.1 uncultured bacterium | reverse complement strand
CTAAAATAGACCACGGTTTATCACCTATCATTTTATTGCGGATAAATTCAGCATCCTTTACAATATTGTCTGCCCGAAAATGCTGTATATATCCTGCTTGTTTTTTTGGACCCCAAGCCCCTACCGTATGAAAATTAGCAGGAGTACTACGACCTGTCCCCCGTTGATCCAACAATAGGATATCATACCGATTTAAAGCCTTTTTGATCCAACCGGATTTTGTAATGGGACGAGGTGATTCAAAACCGGGGCCACCCTGAAGATAAAGAAGATAGGGTTTTCTTTTTGATGGATTTTCTCTAATCTCTCTCACAAAAATAGATATTTGACCTGATTCTGGATGGTTGTAATCCAAAGGGACATCAAATGTATGTTCAAAAATGAACATATTATCAAAAAAATATTTTGATATAATCATTTTTAAATCTCTGAACGATATTCTCTTTTTGCCAGACTGACTCTTTTAGGGTCAAAGTTCATTTGTTAAAATACATGAGTAAATAAAAAGATGGAACCATTCAATGTATTGATGCATTAGTAATCTTACAAGTCCTCGGAATTTTATCCCAAGACAACCTTAATTCTTCTTATCCTCCTTGTCATTCCGGGGACTTGTATTTTTCATCCAGTCCTGTTTATCGTCATCAAGTCCCGTTAAATTTTGACCCTTTTTACTATGGCAGAACAGGAACAAATTCTACTTCAAGGTATTAAAAATTCAGATAAGACTGCTTTTCATCAGCTTTTTTCTGATTTTCATGATACACTATTTCGATTCGTCGCCTACAGGGTTCAGGATGGAGATCTCGCCGAAGACATTACCCAGGAAACTTTTCTACGGGTTTGGCGTAACCGTGAATCCATTCAACCTAAAAAATCTTTTTTTTCACTGATTGCACGCATTAGTACTAATCTTTGCTATGATCATTTCCGCCACATGGAGGTTAGGCATAGACATGAGGATTTACTCCCAGAATTTGGAAAATCCCATTTTGATGATCCTGAAGCAATAAATCAGGCAGCCATGCTGCAAGAAATAATTCAAAGAGCGGTGAATGATAAATTGCCAGATAAATGTAGGAATATTTTCATTTTGAGCCGTATAGAAGGTAAATCGAATTCTGAAATTGCCGAATTGTTGGACTTAAGTGTGAGAACTGTAGAAAATCAAATCTATCGAGCGCTTAAAGTATTAAAGAAAAATTTAAAGAATTATTTATGAGTGCTATTAAGCAATTCAACGTTATTTTGGTACAACGGAGAATAAGATAAGATTCTTAGAATCCGGAGAAAAAGGAAAATGAAAAAACTAGACCATATACAACAACTGATTTGGGAGCGCAGCGCTCAAGTTGAACTACCATCTCCGCCTGATAAAGAAGCTGTTTGGATGCGACTTTCCCAGCACATGGATATTTCTGAAATGAATCAGAACATGAGCCAGGATCATCAACGCATCGCGCATCCTGCAGTAGGCCTTATATCAGGGTTAAGGCCACGGCTTACCTACGCTGTTGCCTTAGGCCTTGCATTGGCCTTTGCATTGCCAATTGCATATGATTCACTCACAACAGAAACTCTTGTGACTCATTCAACTGATTTCCGAACCATTCAATTGCCTGATGGATCAACCATAACGCTGAATGCAGAAAGCCAGATAAAATATAAAAAAGATTTTAATACAGATCATCGTTCACTCACCCTTTCCGGTGAAGCTTATTTTGATGTTCAAAAAGGGAGTATACCTTTTACTATAAATACGAATCACGGACAAGTGACTGTCCTAGGCACATCTTTTAATGTTCGTGCAAGAGAAGATGGTTTTGAAGTGGGTGTAAATGAGGGGATTGTAAAAGTCTCCAACGATGCGAAAGCTGTTATTCTCCAGAAAGGACAAATGATTGATGTTGATTCTCAATTTGATGAAAAGAATCTTCAAAATGTATTTTATGGCAATTATCCGGACTGGATGCATGAAAAACTTGTTTGCGATCAAACTCCATTATTAGAAGTTTGTGATGAAATTGAACGTACCTTTGGCATCTCATTTAAGTTTGCCAACCCATCCCTTTCTGATATCACAGTCACCGGCGTTATTGATGCGCAAGATTTAAATACAGTGTTGAGCACTATTTCATTATTGACTCAACATGAGTTTAAATTCGATGGTGATACGTGCACGATCTTCTAACCTAACCCACCTATTTAAATTTTTATTAGCAGGGCTCATATATATGAGTTCAGCATCTGCTGATATAAAAACAGATTCGATTTCTTTCCAGTTTCACAACACTCCACTCAAAAACGTACTAAAGCAATTGATTGATGATCATGGAATTTCCATTGTATTCCCTGATGATATTGTTAATACCCCCATCTCTGCAAAGTGTAAATCCTGCACACAGGAAGAAGCTGTTGCTACAGCTCTTTCCACTTCGAATCTAGTCTGGAAGAAAACGGGAATTCAATTCACTGTTTTTAACCCAATCACCCCTTTTCGTTTCGCCGTTTCCGGTCGGGCTATGGACAAAGAGACGGGTGAACCTATTCCATTTGCCAATGTATTTATTCCTGAATTAATGATAGGCGATATTTCCCGGAACGATGGTTCGTTTTCTATTCTTAATATTTCTACTCGCTCTTGTACTTTAAACATATCGTACATTGGGTATGAAACTAAAAAAGTGCCCATTCTTTTTCCTAAAGATGAAAGTGTTTTGCATGAAATTTTCATATCACCAAAAGTATTAAGTACTGAAACTGTTTCTATTTTGGGGACAGCCCGGGAGTTCATGGACCGATCTATTTCACCGGGGCAAATTTCCTTTTCACCCCGGCATATATCTACTTTGCCTAACCTAGGCGAAGTAGATATATTTCGGTCACTTCAACTTCTTCCAGGAATTCAATTGGGTTTGGGAGGCACATCCGGCTTAAATATTCGCGGTGGTACACCAGACCAAAATTTGGTTTTACTCGATGGGATGCCACTATATCAAATCGATCATTTGTTCGGATTTGTGAGTGGTATCAATGCCAATGCTATCAAGGATGTGCAGGTTTATAAGGGCGGATTTCCTGCGAAATATGGTGGCAGAATTTCAAGTGTGATCGAACTGACAAGCCGGAATGGGAACAGCCAAAATCCCCATGGCTCAATTTATGGAAACTTGATGAGCCAAGGTATCTCCGGCGAGATACCCGTACTTTCAAGAGGAAGCTGGCTCTTTAACTTGAGAAGTTCCACCACTTCAACTTTTCAGACAGAACTTTATGAATCAATTCAAGCATATGTCACTGGGGATGACAATTTTAATCTCATTGGTAAAAGTGCAGATATAGAAAAACAGCAAACATCAACCTATTCTCCTCAATTTTCTTATTTCGATTTCACGAATCGATTCTCATTCATGGTGACACCCAATCATCGATATACTTTGACAAGTACAACGGGAATGGATTCAATTCGTGAAAACAGGGAATTTTTTGGATTCTCTACTATTCTTGGTTATGACTCGTCCTATACACAAGGAAATACTGAATGGAAAAATAATGGGACAACCTTAAATATTTCTTCCAAATGGAATCACGAATCTGACACCCAAATCACTCTATCGAATTATGACTACTCCAGTTCATACGATTCGAATGACTCTGCCGATGTAAACAATGTCCGTATAATAATCGGATCTGTACACGAAGAAAATACTTTAAAGGATAGATCTATAAAATTCCACCATCGATACATGGGATTCGAAAATCATAAAATCGAGTCAGGTATTGATGAAACATTTTATGATATTATGTTTTATGATCACAAAATGGATGGATCGATTTCTAATGAATCATCCATAGAACAAAATGGGTTTTTACATTCTTTTTATATTCAGGATCTATGGGCACCATCCCCCCGGTGGGTTATTCAATCTGGGCTAAGAGTATCTTATTTTTCAGAACGAGTGGGATTTTATACTTCTCCGCGCCTATCAGTAATCAATAAAATATCTCCTAACATCACAATAGAATCGTTCATTGGCAAACACTACCAATTTGTTCACCGCCTTTCCGGATATAATACCACTCGTGGTACCCAAGGAATGTGGATCCTTTCATCTGAAGATATTCAAAATATTTCTTCTTTAAACACTCATTTTGGTCTGAATTGGGATTTTTCTGATTACACCATAACCAGTGAGTTTTACTACCGTTCCATGGACGACTTGGCCCAATTCAAAGAATCTTCTAATCCAGTTACTGCTTTAAAAAATGGCCGAGGTAATGAAAAATCTCTTATCCATCAAGGAAGCGGAAAAACAAATGGTATTGAAATAATATTAAGAAAACGAGAAGGCCCCATCACCGGATGGTTATCCTACCAACAAAATAAAACAGAATATAATTTTCCAGAATTGAATAAAGGCAAATCATTCCTGAGTAACCATGATAAAACTCGGGAATTTAAATCTGTATTCATGACCAACATTGGTTCTTGGGCATTGACTGCGAATTGGGTTTTCGCATCAGGACATGTTTATACAGACACTGAAAATATAAATGTTGAAAATCTCCAAATTATAATTTCCTCAGATAGAAATGAATCAAGGCTTCCCCCTATTCATCATCTGGATGTAAGTCTTTCCAAAACATGGGGGGTCTCCATTGCTAAAATTCATACTGGACTTTCAATCTATAATTTATATGACCAGAATAATATCAGCCACAAAAGGTATAATCCATACAAACCCGAACTCACAATGACAGATGTTGCTATGTTCGGAATCACCCCAACAATATTTTTACAGATCAGTTTTTAACTAGACTTTTTTTATTAAATATTATTTCCTTACTTCATTAATGTAATTTTCTGAGTTATTACTTCTCGTCCATATTTAAATTGAAGAAAATAAACACCTGAAGAAATATTTTTAGGATGCCATTGGATATTGTGTTTGCCCGGTTTGATTGTTTCATTTATCAACGATTCTACAAATTGTCCTTTGATATTGAATACATTTAAAGATGACACATTCATCGTCTCTACTACAGTATTCGGGATATCAAACGAGATGGTTGTTATAGGGTTAAAGGGATTTGGATAGGATGGATATAGATGAATTTTTTCCGGAATGATAAATTTTAAATCTGAAGATAAATTATCGTAAGTGCTGTTCTGAGCACCTGGTGTACCATTATCTGTTGATGCAGCCCAAGATTCAGGTAACAAATTGTCCAAGGTAGGATTGATTAATTCCAAAGTGGAACCATTACCATCCGGTTCTATAGGCCATGGATCTCCATCATCATATTGGACAGAGTCAATTAATAGGCCAGCATTATTAAAGATTCTCACCTGGTCACCGCCTCCGCTTAAGCTGAAATCAAAGGGACCTATAACATTATTAATATCCGGGTAACTGGAGCTGAATAGATCCATATCTTTGGCAAGAACCAAATAGTTGTTGGGCTGTATAACCGTTTCATCAGGAATAGTATAGCCATGGCTATTATCATCATCTTTTAATATCCAGTTTGAAATATCTATTTCCATCTCTCCTGGATTAATTAGTTCTACCCAATCATCGGAGTTATAATTATCACTGGAATTATAATTTATTTCATTAATTACTGTAGTGCCTGGAAGGAGTTCTGTAGGTTCAAAAATTGCCGTTAATATAAAAGGGTTCGTGATGCTCATGGTTAAGGATGATGTTGAATCTGGAAATTCTGACCAACCTGAAAAAATAAATCCATTGTTTGGAATAGCAGTTGCGCTGATAGGAATATTGGGAAAGTAATATCCGGACCACCCATCTTCATTGATATTCAATGAGTTCAATTGAATGGAACCGCTTCCCTCTGGTTCAATATGTAAGTTGACCAAACCAATATTTGGTAGGGAAAATTGATTTCGAATATGATTTCTCGCATATGATTGCCGGTTGCTGCTGAAATCTTGAATAACACTGATATTGTCTTCGAAATCCAATGCTGAACCTTCACCCCAACAACATCCTCCACCCCATTGAATATTCCATCGTTCCTGATGCACAGGTATCAAATTGATAATGTTATTGGTTATTGAATCCAGGTGATTTAAAAGATTGTCAGATGTAAATAATGTATTTAAGAGGTCACAATAAGTATTAATAAATACATATTTAAAATTATCATTCTCCATCAGTTTCCTAAACATATAGGTACTCCAAGGTGGGTTTGGCCAGTCTGGGCCATTTGGTTCCAAAGCAAAATCGAGAGTATTAATGGTGAAAGCCCACGGATCCCATATTCCAAATCCAAAATCAGTATCATAAAGAATCCATCGCCACTTACCACCAATCCTATGGTCCCGCCAATATTTAATGTTATTCCCCGGCCAGTCACGATTATCAATAAAAATTTGAAATGCTTGGTACTTCATATAAGATTCAATATCGATCCAATTTTCTAAGGCATTCTGAACAAGTGGGGCATTCATGTCATTGTTTGAAATATAATCTAAAAGATTCATGTAATCTGTGTTTGTTCCATGAATTATATAAGCTTCTCCTCGTTCCGGCTCTGATCCAAGAAGGTTTATGTTTTCTGTATTAACTGAATGATGCGATGCTATAAAATGCTCGCTTATTTTTTCACGAATATTTTGGATACCCCAGTATTCGCCATTAAGATATATTACCGCAGGACGGTATTCTTGATGCTCTATTCCCAAGCCTTTAGTTAAGCTAGTTATAAATCCGTCCCGAAGCATTGTATGCGTCCAATCATTACCCGAGTTTCGTAAAACAAATGATTCATAAGAATGAGCAATATGACTTGGGAAAAAATTATAATTAAACTCGCTTGGGCCTAAGTAATTACGCGAATAAATAGATAGTGACTTTTGAGGGAAACCACGGCTCCAACCACCAAAAATCTTTACGCCTGCATTTGCAGAATAACTACTGCCATCTTGTTCCATTATTTCAAAATGTAAAGGGCGCTCCCAATCTTCCCAGAAATTTGCACCAAAGTGCGGAAAATTTGGACTGGCACTAGACCCCATAGCATAAATCCCGGAATCTTCACCAAAAAAATTGATAGGATCTGTTGACAAAAAGATTATTGGCACTCCAATCGGTTCGTCTTCACCAAAAATGTA
>CAZCHA010000070.1:4846-7155 GCA_964498175.1 uncultured bacterium | reverse complement strand
GTAAACACAATTAAATCCTTTTTTATATTCAACCGATGTTAATAAATGTTTATTAAAAAACCTATTTTTCTACCTAACGGAAGTGATTCTGTTACTTCTCTGCGGATGAGTTATACATTGGGTGTGGAATCGATTCAAATCATAAAAATAAAACGGTAATTTCTGCTCCCGTTTATGAATAAAAAAGCAGTTATCCTTCTTTCCGGTGGATTGGATTCCACCACCTGCCTTGCTATGGCAAAAAACCAAGGTTTTGAATTATTTGCTCTTACCGTGAATTATGGGCAACGCCACATCTTTGAATTGGAGTCAGCAAAAAAGGTGGCTCAAGCAATTGGTGTAAATAAACATTCTATTGTAAATATTGATCTTTCACAATTTGGTGGCTCTGCACTCACGGATAATATTGATGTCCCAAAAGATCGAAATGAAACAGACATGACAGATATTCCTGTAACATATGTTCCCGCTCGAAATACCGTCTTCCTCTCTATGGCATTAGCCTGGGCAGAAACGTTGGGTGCAATGGATATTTTTATTGGTGTAAATTCCCTGGATTATTCTGGCTATCCCGATTGCCGGCCAGAATTTATTGAATCATTTGAACAAACAGCTAATCTTGCCACCAAAATTGGTGTCGATGGGACTCGATTCAAAATTCACACACCGTTAATCGATCTCACTAAAGCCGAAATTGTGAAAAAAGGGACTGAATTGGGTGTGGATTATAGCATAACAACAAGTTGTTATGATCCACATGAAAATGGAAATCCCTGTGGCCATTGTGATGCCTGCATTTTGCGATTAAAAGGATTCATGGAAGCAGGGTTGGAAGATCCTTTGAATTATAAATAAGGGATTAATTTTGTATTCTATAAAAGAAATTTATTTCACTCAACAAGGTGAAGGTTTTTATACGGGAAGAAATGCTGTCTTTCTGAGATTCACAGGTTGTAACCTATGGACGGGATTAGAAAAAGATCGGGAAGGAGCCATTTGCGATTGGTGTGATACAGATTTTGTAGGAACGAATGGACCCAACGGCGGAAAATATTCTTCCAAGGATGTGGTGAAAATAATTCAAGGCCTATGGCCTGATAATAAAAAAGGAAAACCATTTCTGGTTTGTACTGGAGGAGAGCCCCTTTTACAAATGGATGATGAATTTATTTCAACCGTTCATGATGCTGGATTTGAGATAGCTATTGAAACCAATGGCACAAAAATACCTCCATCTGGAATTGATTGGATTTGCGTGAGTCCTAAAGCCAAGGCGGATTTTATCTTGAAAAGTGGTCATGAATTAAAAATTATATTTCCCCAATGCGGTATGAATCCAAGACAGCATGAAGGATTGGATTTTGATCATTTTTTTATTCAGCCAATGGATGGCCCCAATCAGGCAGAAAACATAAAACTATCGGAAAACTTTGTGATGAAGCACCCCCGATGGAAATTGAGCTTACAGACACATAAAATTATGGGGATTCCTTAATAACCCTGCCACATGCAGTTTAATCAAATGTAGTAGTATAATTAAAAGTCATCTTTCGCTAAACTCAAGATGACCTGTAAATTTTACCATGAACGTATATAAAACATTTTCAATTGAAGCGGCTCGATCGCTACCAAATCTCCCAGATGGACATCCTTGTAAAAATGTACATGGACATTCATTTAAGATTACAATTACAGTCTGCGGTGATGTGGATGAACACACAGGTTTTGTCATGGATTTCAGCAATATTGATACTGCATTCAAACCAATTCATGATCAAATTGATCATACGTATTTAAACAAAATTGATGGATTAGATAATCCATCCAGCGAAAATTTATGCAAGTGGATTTGGGCAGAACTCATTCCATCTCTGCCCGGTTTATCTCAAATTGAGATCAAAGAAACCGATTTCACCGGGTGCATTTATAAAGGAGAGTAGCATGGCAAAAGCCGAAGGACATTCATTTGAATTTGTTGATGAAAGTTACATAAATCCCGGATTTCTCGAAGTGTTTGCTTTCGATAGTCCGGACCAATATATAAAAACAGAAACAGATGAATTCAGTGCAGTCTGTCCTTTTAGCGGTCTCCCGGACGTGGCCTATGTAAAAATTGAATATTATCCCACGGGTGGAAAATGTGTGGAACTGAAATCTTTGAAATATTATTTTGTCAGCTTCCGTAATGTGGGTATTTATCAGGAAGCAGCCACCAAACGAATTTATAATGATCTGAAAACGGCTCTGGCAACAGACAAACTTTCTGTTACTACTATTTACAATATTCGCGGGGGATTTGAAACCACTTG
>CAZCHA010000070.1:0-4746 GCA_964498175.1 uncultured bacterium | reverse complement strand
CTGCTCGGAATGAGATTATCTCATTTATCCAAACTTTAGTCCAGTCTCCCAGTTTAGCCAATGATGAAGGGCCAGTACAATCCATTGTCCTGGAAAAACTTGAATCTCTCGGTCTTGCTGCAGAAAAAGTCCCGGTTCGTTTTGATGAATTAAAAAACCACCCGGCTTTTAACAACGATGGTTATTCCCCCGATTCTAGATACAATGTTGTTGGACATTGGGAAAATAATGGCAGCGGGAAATCAATTATTCTTAATGGTCATGTGGATGTGGTGCCTACCGGTTCGTTAGAACTCTGGGATGAATCGCCTTGGTCTGGGACCGTTAAAAATAATCGAATCTATGGCCGGGGTTCCTGCGATATGAAAGCAGGATTAGCTTCTGGAATTTTTGCAATCCAAATTCTTCAGGAGATGGGATTTAAACCCAATGGCAATGTAATGGTGCAATCAGTTGTGGGGGAGGAATCAGGTGGTTGTGGTACCTTGGCAAATGTTGTAAAAGGTTACTCGGCAGACGCTGCTGTTGTTTTAGAGCCCACATCCTTAAATATTTGTCCTATCCATTCTGGTGCTCTCAATTTCCGGTTAACCATCTCCGGGAAAGCGACCCATGGTGCCATGCGCTGGGAAGGCGTTAGTGCTATAGAAAAAACCTATTTGATTCATCAGTGCATTTTAAATCTTGAGCGAGAACGAAATGCAGCTTATCAAAGTGAATATTATAAATCATACTATCAGGCGGCGCCAATTAATATGGGCACAATTCAAGGTGGGGACTGGCATTCATCCGTACCGGATACGGTTGTTGTGGAGGGTCGGTTTGGTATTTTTCCCGGCGAAGCTGTGGGTGACGCGAGACAGGCTTTTGAAACTTATATCCATGAAACAGCCTTGAAAGATGCCTGGCTGAAAAACCATCCACCGGTTGTAGAATGGTTTGAAGGGCAGTATGAATCGGGACACACGGATCCCAAACATCCTTTCATTCAATTATTAGCCAATTGTTTTACCGAAACAACCCAACATGAATCAACCATTGAGGGCGTTACCTACGCTGCTGACATGGCTCTTTTTACTAATTACTGTAAAATACCTGCTGTTCTTTTTGGTCCCGGAGATGTGCGCCGTGCACACTCAATCAATGAATATGTGGAAATTGACGATGTTTTAATGTGTGTTAAAACTATTGCTAATTTAATCGTTAATTGGTGTGGAGAAACTATTGAGTAACCGTTTCGGCTGCCAGAATATGGTGGATCCTATAATCCGTGTATTGATTAAGCATCCAAAGGATGCTTATCAAAATCAGGCCAAGGTAAACGAGCAATCACCCCAACTCCATTATTTTGGAATTCCTGATTATGAAAAGGCACTTTCCGACTATGAAAAGTTAGTAGCCTTTTTGGAATCATTCGACGTTGAAGTTCATTTTTTACCCGCAGACGATTCCACTTCCCTTGATTCTGTTTACACCCACGATCCTTGCGTTGTTTCAAATCGTGGTATAATCCTGTGTACCATGGGCAAGGATGCACGGGTGCCAGAACCAAAAGCAATGGAAGGCTACTTTGAATCTATTGACGTTCCCGTTCTTGGGCGCATTGAGTCTCCAGGAACTTTAGAAGGTGGTGATGTGGTATGGATTGATGAAAAAACTGTGGCAGTTGGTGAAGGATATAGATCCAATGCTGAAGGGATTCGTCAATTTAAAAAATTGCTCGGAAACCATGTAGATGAAGTTATATCTGTCCCACTTCCCCACTGGACAGGTTCAGGAGATTGTCTGCATCTTATGAGCAATATTTCCCCCATCGATCATGATCTATACTTAGTGTATTCTCGTTTGCTTGCGGTTCCATTCAGGCAATATCTTCTCGACCGCCAAATAAAACTTATAGAAGTCCCAGATGAAGAATATGATTCCATGGGCTGTAATGTATTGGCGGTGGCACCACGCAAAGTGATCATGATTGAAGGTAATCCAATTACACAAAAACGTTTGGAAAATGAAGGCGTAGATGTTCATACTTACGATGGAACAGAAATTTCAATCAAAGGTGCAGGTGGGCCCACTTGTTTAACTCGGCCATTTTTACGATCGAATCAATGAGTTACGAAAACCAATTCACAGCCAATACGCAGCTTAAATTATCTCCCTTTTTTGAGCGTACTTCAAAGTTGAACGAATCTCAGGAATGGCGCCGCTGGTCCGGATATCTCTCCGCCACCAGCTATGAGCTTCATCACGATAACGAATATTTTGCCATTCGTACCAAGGCTGCTCTATTAGATATAACACCACTAAAAAAATATATTATTGAAGGTCCCGATGCGCGAATATTTCTCGACCGATTGGTGACGCGTAATATTGGAATTTGCAAAGTAGGTCAGGTTATGTATACTCCCTGGTGTGATGAATTTGGAAAAGTGATAGATGATGGCACCATCCAACGATTATCTAAAAATAAATTTCGTATTACCAGTGCCGAACCAAATTTTGATTGGCTCAAACATAACGCTACAGGGATGGATGTCACTATTACAGATGATTCATTCACAACGGCAGCTCTTGCACTCCAGGGACCCAACTCCCGAGCCATTCTAAATGCCGTTTCTTCCGATTCTTTGAACAGTCTCAAATTCTTTTGGATGATGGATACTACATTTGGCGATATCCCTGTATCTATTTCCCGCACAGGATATACAGGCGATCTTGGTTATGAAATTTGGATGGACCCTAAAGATGCTTTAACAGTCTGGGATCTACTTTTGGAGAAAGGAAAATCATTCGGCATCACACCCACCGGTCTCCACGCTTTGGATGTTGCCCGGATTGAAGCTGGACTCATCCTGTTGGATGTTGATTATGTATCATCTCGGCATGCCATTATTGAATCCCGCAAATCATCTCCCTACGAATTGGGTTTGGGATGGGCAGTGAAAATGAAGAAAAAAGATTTTATTGGAAAGCAAGCTTTAGAAGCGGAAGTCGCTCGCGGTCCTGAATGGGATTTTGTAGGGATCGAAATCCAATGGTATGAATTGGAGAAACATTTTCGAAAGGCTGGATTAGCACCGGGACTCCCCGGTACTGCCTGGCGAACGAGTACTCCCTTATATAAAGGGAGCAAACAAGTAGGCTACGCCACCAGCGGAACATGGTCACCTATATTGAAACGATATATAGCTCTGGCCCATGTGAAATCAGAATATGCCGGCGAAGGATCAGAACTCATGTTTGAATTAAAAGTGGAACATTACCGAAAACTCACTCCCGCCAAAGTAGTAAAAACACCCTTCTTTGACCCAGAAAGGAAACGCTCATGCCCAGTGTAAAAAAATACGATGCTATCGTCATTGGTGGTGGACATAATGGATTAACGGCAGCGGCTTATTTGAGCCGGGCCGGAAAGAAAGTATTGGTCTTAGAACGGCGGTATATACTGGGCGGAGCAGCTGTAACGGAAGAGATTTTCCCAGGATTCAAATTTTCTGTTTGCTCCTATGTGGTGAGTTTGATGAAACCAAACGTGATGCGGGAACTGATGCTACCCAAGTTCGGATTGGAACTGCTGCCTTTGGAGAGCACTTTCACACCATTAGAAAATGATTATCTCCTTCGTACAGCAGATGCAGATCAGACTTATCGTGAAATAGCGCGTCATTCTACAAAGGATGCCGAAACATATATGCGTTTCGGGCCTGCCATGGGTCAAATAGGTATGGCGGTTCGTCCCATTTTGGAAACAATTGCACCCAACGTCATTCGTCCATCCCTTTCAGACTTGGGCGCCACCAAAAAATTATTGAATCATTTCAAAACATTAAGCAGTGAACAATTTGAATATTTGACCAAACTCATGACCATGAGCTCGGCAGACTTTTTAGATGAATGGTTTGAGTTTGAACCTTTAAAAGCATCCATGTCCGCCAGTGGTATTATTGGCACTTTCATGGGTCCACGTTCCCCTGGTTCTGCTTATGTAATGCTCCACCACTACATGGGCGATATTGATGGGGCATTCCGTGCATGGGGATTTCAGCGGGGAGGTACGGGCGCCGTGAGTATGGCCATTGCTCGATCTGCAGAACATTTTGGTGCAGATATTATGACAGAAGCACCAGTTGAAAAGGTCATTATCAAAAATGGACGAGCGATGGGTGTTGCCTTAGAAAATGGCGATGAATACAATTCGGATATTGTTATTTCTGGACTTGATCCAAAACTCTCCTTTTTGAAAATGGTGGATGAAAGTGACCTTCCTTCTGATTTTGTAACAGATATTAAAAACTTCCGTATTCGCGGCTCTTCAGGAAAAGTGAATCTTGCACTGGATGGATTGCCAAATTTTACCTGTCTCCCTGGGCAAGGTCATCATCTCCGTGGAGCCATTTCGATCAGCCCAAGTTATGACCATTTGGAAAAAGCCTACGATGATGCCAAGTATGGTAATTTCTCTCAAGAACCTTACATGGATATTATTCTCCCATCTGTCCTTGATCCGGATATGGCACCTCCGGGGAAACATGTTATGTCCTGTTTTGTCCAGTATGCCCCATACAATATTAATGGCGGGTGGAATGACCAGAAACGTGAAGCCTTTGGTGATGCAGTGGTAAACACTATCGCCCGATTTGCACCCAATATCAGGGATATCATTTTGCATCGGCAGGTGCTTACGCCAGCAGACTTGGAATCCACATTCGGACTTACAGAAGGAAATATCTTTCATGGTGAACTGAC
>CAZCHA010000069.1:0-7241 GCA_964498175.1 uncultured bacterium | reverse complement strand
GTCGAACGATTATTTATAGGATGTTTCCCTTAGAAACTTATTTTCGTTGGAAACCTAAAATAGAACTTAATTTTACTCTAACTCCGATTTGGGGACGCGGTAGAATTTCCGTGGATACAACCCCCGGGGATAAATCTGAAGATTGGAATCAACTCATAAATAGTTTTGGTGATTCGGCCCCTGTATCAGATTTGGGTGCAACGGATGCTATGCTCAATGATTGGATTGGATTTTCCGGGATGATTGGTATTCGTTATTATTTATCAACACGTATTGGGCTGGATATGAAAATGGGTTTCATGGACAATTCTTACAAAAATGAGAAATGGCGTCTCCAAAAAAAAGAAGTAACAGGTCCAATAATGAAAATTGACGAATTGCCCATATTCTCTTTTAAAGTATTTTATGGGTTTAAATGAAGAAGTTCATTTCTTCCATACTTTTTTTCGTATTTTTATTTGGGCAAGAATCAATTGTAGATAGACCAAATCCTTGTGAAGATCCATTGCTTAAGCTCGCTCAAAATAAAGGGATAAAAGCTATTCCAGTAAAAGATATTCCAAGATTTCGTAAATTAATGAAAGCTTGCGAAAATGAGGGAGGTCATAAGAGCATAGAGCAGATTATTTATCGGGATTGGCAACGCGATTACAATAAAGCCAAGATCATGGCTTCTTTTACACCTACTTTCTCAGTTATCGTTTTTCTGGTCATGGTATATTATTTCATAGGATTGGGAATAGCTACGAGTTAAAAAAATAATGACCTTTCTTGTAGGCGACTTTTTGGTCAAACTCTATTTTTAGGATTAAGATATTATTTAAATGGCTCACTCGTTATATTTCCACCCTTTTTTAAACATAAATCACAGGATTTTGGGCATAAGAATACTCTAATGAAAAAATTAACTTTAACACTGCTTACACTTGTTTTATTTGGATGTGGGGGTGGAAATAATTCTTCCTCTTCAACAAACGTCAAATTTGATCTTATACCAAAGGATACTACTACCACTGCTGAACAAGGTGGATATGGCTTCGACCAGATTGCTCAAAGTATGGGATTTGAAACATATACTTTTAAAGACAGTGATTATGCATATTATGGAAGTCCTGAAGCAAAAAAGGGCGGAAATTTAAAATTTACGTCCAGTCGATTTCCTGCTACATTTAGAGTTCTTGGTCAGCACTATAATTACACGGAGAATTTCTATGTTATTATGGACCTCTGTTATGAAAGTTTGCTCGGCACACATCCAGTAACACTTGAAGATACTCCAGGGCTTGCGTCTCATTGGAAATTATCAGAAGATAAAATGGAATTTTGGTTTAGGATAAATCCGGATGCCCGTTGGTCAGATGGTCAGGAAGTTACTGCAGAGGATGTAGTTGCTTCATACGATATAAGAATGGATGAGACCATACTTATGCCATCTACACAGGTTGTATATGGAAAAATAGAGCGACCTGAGATAATTAGTAAGTACATTGTCAAAGTTAAGTCGGAAACACTGAACTGGCGCAATATGCTCTATTTTGGTGGAATGGTAATTCTACCAGAACATTACCTGAAGGATCTTGATGGGACGGCTTATCTTGAAGAATATAATTTTAAGTTGCTTCCTGGAACTGGCCCTTACACAATCAAAGATGAAGACATTGTTAATCAGGAATCATATACATTAACAAGGAGGACTGATTGGTGGGCTAGAGGTGATAGAGTGAATAGGGATATGTTTAACTTTGACAAAATTTCTATATATGTTGTAAAGGATAATCCAGCTCTTCAGTACGAGAAAATGAAGAAAGGTGAATCAGATATATTCGAAATAAGAAAACCATCCATGTGGGTAGATGAAACAAAATTTGAAGGAGTAAATAAAGGCTGGATACAAAAACGACGGGTACACTCAAATAAACCAGCAGGTACATGGGGATATGCATTCAATATGCGAAAATGGCCTTTTAATGATAAACGTGTCAGGTATGCATTCTCTTATTTGTACGATCGAAGAAAGTTTAACCAAGAAATATTATATAATGAGTATACCCTTCAAAATTCACTTTATTCCGGTAGCGAGTATGAGAACCCAAACAATAATAAGTTTGAGTTTAATCCAGCAGAAGCTATCAGGCTTTTGAAAGAAGCAGGATATGTAAATAGAAATGAAAGAGGATACTTGATACATCAACAAACAGGAAAAGAATTAAGTTTTACGATAGAAGTGCCTAAATCAGTTGAATATAGAATAACTCCAATGCAGCAGATACTTAAAGAGTATGGTCTAGATATGCAGATAAAATTTGTTGATTCAACGACCCGCTGGAAAAATTTAATGGACAGAAATTTTACTATTGATTTTCAGGCTTGGGGTGGACTCGTTTATCCAAATCCAGAGACATCATTGAAATCAAGTTTAGCTGATATGAAAAATAACAATAATATTACAGGGTTCAAGAGTGAGCGTGTTGATGAATTATTACCATTGTATGACACTGAATTTGATCAGAAAAAACGCGCAAAAATCATTCAAGAAATAGATGGAATATATTCCGAAGAACACCCGGCAGCTTGGGGGCTTTCACGTGAGCCGCCTGTTAGGTTGCTATTTTGGAATAAGTTTGGATATCCAGACTATATGTTGACTAAATATGGTGGTAGATTATACGATGTTCTTCAGCACTGGTGGTTTACTGAAGAAAAGAATAATTCTTTGCAGGAAGCAATAAAAGACAATAATGCTTTACCAGTGGGCGATATTGAGCATACCTTCTGGAAAGATTTTTAAAATAGCATTTTTATATAAATTGATAAAAATATGACCACTTACTTCCTAAGGCGGTTATTATTAATGATACCTACATTTTTAGGATCTACGGTCCTAGTATTTATCATTTTGCAAATAGCACCTGGTGGACCAATTGACAGAGCAATTATGGAACTTCAGATGGGTGGTGCAGAACCAGGTGCAGCTACGTCTGGTGAACTGGGAGGGAATGTATTACCCGAGAGTGCTTTAAGAGAACTTAGACGTTTTTACGGCTTTGATAAACCTATACTCCAAAGATATCTAATATGGTTGGGTGTATGGCCGAGAGAAATAAAACACCGTGAAGTTATTATTCCATTTGGTGAATCGATCAAAGAGAAGAGAGTTGGAAAGCGTGATGGAAAATTGTGGTTAGTAGATGTTAAATATTTAGCTAATGGTAAATTGTTGGTCCATGAAAAAGATGGAACAATTAGTAAACAATGGCATGCATCTGTTGATAGTCTTCAAGTTGATGGATCTGTAGATGCAGTTGTATTCCAGAAAGAGTTCTCGGGAATTTTGACAGGTAATTTAGGTAGATCATATATTTATGCTAAGCCAGTAACAGAGGTCATGGCACCAAGATTCCGGATTTCTCTTCTTTTAGGATTGACGGGTATTTTATTAACCTATTTGGTCTGTATACCTCTTGGTATTAAAAAGGCGATTAATCACGGCTCTTTATTTGACTTTGGTTCGAGCGTAATGATTTTCATTACTTATTCAATTCCAGGATGGGTTTTAGGGGGAGTTTTATTGGTTATGCTAGGTGGAGGAAGCTTTTTGGATTTTTTTCCACTAGGTGGTTTACATAGCCCTAGAGAAATATGGGAACAAATGACTTTATTTCAAAAAGTTATTGACCAGATACATCATATGATCCTTCCCATAATCGCATGGTCTATTGGTAGTTTTGCTACATTGACAGTTCTAATGAAAAATGGTCTCTTAGAAAATTTAAGTCAAGATTATGTACGAACTGCATTTGCAAAAGGTATTAGTGAAAAGAGAGTCATCTGGTCCCATGCTATAAGAAATAGTGTGATTCCCATAGCCGCAAACATTGGGCACATCATTGGTGTTGTTATAGCTGGCTCTTATTTTATTGAAAGGGTATTCAATATTGAAGGGTTTGGTAAACTGGCATTTGAAGCAGTTCTCCAGCGAGATTATCCTGTCACACTGGGCTTTTTGGTGATTGTTGTAATCCTTAGGTTACTCGGAAACATTATTTCCGATTTCATTTTGGCACTGGTTGATCCAAGAATAAGGTTCAAATAATGAATAGCCTAGATAATTCCAGCCTGATGAATGAATCTATTTTCAAGAAGAGGTGGAAAAAATTCAAAACTCTAAAAAGGGGATATTATTCGTTAATCATTCTTTCTTGTTTGTATGGAATATCATTTTTCTTACCATTTTTAATTAATAACCGTGCACTGATAGTAAAATATGAAGGTAATTTATATTTCCCCGTAGTATCAGGATATATTCCAGGCAAAGTGTTTAATCAAGACGTCCCTGGTGAGACTAGATATAGAAAGCTCAAAGATAAATTCGAAAAATATAATGAGCAGGGAAACTGGGTTTGGATGCCCCCGTATCCATATTCACCATATGAAGATATTACCTTTGAAGGTAATAAAATGTATGAACCTCCTTCTTGGAAGCACTGGCTAGGTACAGATAATACTGGCAGAGATGTATTTGCGAGGTTGTGTTATGCATTTAATATATCAATCTCTTTCGCACTTCTATTAACTATCATTAACTACATTATTGGTGTTTTGATTGGTGGCGCAATGGGTTATTTCGGGGGAAAGTTTGATCTTTTTTTCCAGCGTCTCATCGAAATATGGTCTAGTTTACCCATGCTCTTTGTAATAATAATCCTTTCATCTATACTTAAACCATCATTCATACTTCTCATTAGTATCTATACTCTTGTAAACTGGATCAGTATGACATATTTCATGAGAGCAGAATTTTACAGAGAAAAGGCAAGAGCCTATGTGGCAGCAGCACTTAGTATGGGACAGTCTGATTTTAAAGTTATGTTCAAGCATATTCTGCCAAACTCTTTAGTCCCTATAATTACATATTTCCCATTCTCCGTAGTCGCTGGAATAACTGCACTAGTTGGTCTTGATTATCTTGGCTTTGGTCTTTCACCTCCGACACCTTCATGGGGACAGATGCTTGATGTAGGTCTGCAAAATATAAGAAAATGGTGGATGGTATTTGCTCCTGTTTCAGCACAGTTTTTGACCCTTCTATCTATTGTTTTTATAGGAGAAGGTGTTCGAGAAGCCTTTGATCCAAAAGTTTATTCCAGGTTACGATGAGCGATCATAAGTTATTTGAAATAAAAGGTCTAAAGACTTTCTTCCATACTGAAGCTGGTACCGTAAAGGCAGTAAATGATGTTTCTTTTGATATTTATAAGGGAGAAGTGTTAGGAATAGTTGGAGAATCTGGATCAGGAAAATCGGTAACGTCATTATCTATCAATAGGCTAATACCAAATCCACCAGGTGAAATAGTCGCTGGTGAGATTCTATACAATGGTGTAAACCTGTTAGATCAAAGCTACGAAGAAATGAGAAAATACAGGGGCAGACATATTTCAATGATATTCCAAGAGCCTATGACTTCCCTTAACCCTGTTCTACGGATATTACCACAAATGAATGAAGTCCTAATCGAGCATGATGGTATAAGTTTCGATGAAGCAACTCCCAGAAGTATTGAAATGCTTAAAGCAGTTGGGATACCAGAACCTGAAAGAAGAATAAATGATTATCCGCACCAATTCTCGGGTGGAATGAGGCAGAGAATAATGATCGCTATGGCACTTCAATGTACACCATCACTATTAATTGCTGATGAACCTACGACTGCTCTGGATGTAACGATACAGGCACAAATATTAGATCTAATGATGGATCTTAAGGATAAAAGAAAAGATGCAGCTATTTTATTGATTACACACGATCTTGCTGTAATTGCAGAAACGTGTGATAGGGTCATTGTGATGTATGGTGGTGTAATACAAGAAATAGCAAACGTGCATGACTTATTCACAAACCCAATACATCCCTATACAAAAGCTTTGATGGACTCAATCCCAAAAATGAATACACAGACCAGACGATTAAAAGCTTTGAAAGGAATGGTGCCATCAATGCATGAGCTTGGGGATGAATGTAAACTTTGCTCAAGATTTGACCCTATAGAATGTGCCTGCGGAGGTACGACCATAGAACCTGATCTTTCTGAAATTGAGCCGGATCATTTTGCAAGAATAAACCTAGAAATTTTAAAAAATGAATAAAGAAAATCCAATTTTAAAGATCAAAAATTTGTCAGTAGATTTTCCAATATTTGGGGGTATTCTTCAAAAGCAGATAGATTCTGTTCATGCTGTTAAGAATGTTAGTCTGGATCTTATTAAAGGTGAAACTTTGGGAATAGTCGGAGAATCTGGTTCTGGTAAATCCACTTTAGGCAATGCAATTCTCAATGTAATTCAATTAACTGCTCCTGATGTGAAAATACAGGGAGATATAAAGATAGTCCTTAATGATGAAGATATTGAATTGAGTAGATTGACGCGAAAAGAGATAAAACCATACAGGCAATATATCCAAATGATATTTCAGGATCCCTATTCATCCCTAAATCCTCGGATGCTTGTAAAGGATATAATTAAAGAGCCTTTAGACATAAATACGAATCTTACATTGTCTGAAAAAAATGAAAAAGTAGACTGGTTACTTAATAAAGTGGGTCTTACAATTGAACAATCAAATAGATATCCCCATGAATTCTCAGGTGGTCAACGACAGCGTATTGGTATAGCCCGTGCTTTAGCCACAGATCCGGAAATTATTATTGCAGATGAGCCTGTTTCCGCATTAGACGTTTCTATTCAGGCACAGATAATTAATCTTATGATGGATCTGCAAGAAGAATTAAATCTATCTATTATTTTCATTGCTCATGATCTATCCGTTGTGAAACATATATCCAGCAGAGTAGGTGTCATGTATTCTGGCGAGTTAGTAGAGATTAAAGACACGGGCGATATCTTTGATAGACCAGAACATGACTATACAAAAGAATTACTAAGAGCAATCCCTCAACCTGATCCATTTGGAAGGGAAGAGAGGAAAAAAAGTCGCTTAGAAATAGTTTAAAACCATTTCTCATCAATATTTATTGTGCAAGGAAAAGAATATGAAATACAATGATTTCCCATATAAACGAGTTGATATAGAAATTCAAAAAGAAATGATGAAAGGATGGCTAGACCGGTTCAATCATGCGCAGTCTGCCACTGAACAAATAGAAGTATTAGAGGATGTCGATAATTCCACTCGAGAGTATTCATCCTATCAGGCTATTGCTAATTTGAATTTCAGCCGAA
>CAZCHA010000068.1:0-7334 GCA_964498175.1 uncultured bacterium | reverse complement strand
CCTAAATATCAAAAAATAGCATTACAATGTGTGTGCCTTGCTATACCCATCCTCCCAAAAACAAAAAACCCCACGAATGTGGGGCTTGATGTTGTAGAAAGGATAAATCTATTTTAGCAGTACCATCTTCTTGGTCTGCCGATACTGTCCAGCCTCTATCGTATACAGGTAAAGTCCTGCTGATACTGATGTACCTTTATCATTGTCAGCATTCCATACTACTGATTTAAAGCCCGCAGTTTGCTGACTGCTTACCAGTGTGCTGACTTGCCTACCCATCATATCATAAATAGTGATATTAACCAAAGCATCTTCAGGAAGGTTATACCTTAAATGGGTTACCGGGTTGAATGGGTTTGGGTAGTTGTAAAGAATTGGAAAAGATGACAGTTTAGTATTTTTTCCGATTCCCACATTAGCCGGGCAATAATTCCCGTCTGGTGCTAACTGCGGGAGCATGTTCTCCGTGTCATTTACCAAATTAAACATGAGCGTATCGGTAGATTCGAATAATTCCGGTGTACAGGGTTCCCATTCGTTCGAAATGCCGGCACAAGTTTGCGCATCCGAAAGAATACCCATATATGTGACAATACACCAATATAAATATTCCATGGCCATGCAGTCGTATTCACAGGTCCAATCATCATAATGATACCAGGCTTCGTCGGGATAAGAATTGGGCATGGTGATGAATTGACCGCCCCGAGCAATATCCATAGCACCAGTAAGATAGGACGAATTTGGTTCCAGGGCATAAAGAGAAGGATATACTTCCACATGTCCGCAAGAATTGATGGTGTGCAAAACTTCCTCCACCGTTGCATCGCTTCCCCAATATCCCGGTTGGTTTGGATCAATTTCATTTCTGAATAATACAGCGCCAGTGCACCCATCATCACCAAGATTATCAAAGAATGTATCAATCGAATTTCCATTTTCTGACTGGAAAACAGGCATAATGGTATTTAATTCTGTAAGAGATGCTTCAATAAGCAGATCATCTACAGTGCCGTCTTCATTATTATCTAAAAGTTCTGCGGCAACGGATGCTACATGAAGCACCTTTTCATCAGAAATATTGGATTCAGCATAGATGTGAATACAACCCAGTACATTTACATATTTTGAAAAAATTCCAAATGCAGGATGATTGGGGTAAGGATTTTCCTCTAATTCAAAACACACATCATTCTGAGAAAAAAGCGAGATCGGAATAAAAACGATTGAGATAAAGATTAATAGATTTTTCATAAAATAAATTATAGTAAATCCTATTATTTAATTAAGATAAATATATAAAACTGCGAAATCTCATCGGATTTTGTTTCCGTAACATAAATGCCGTCGCCACCCCCTACAAACAAAAAACCCCGGGTGAAGGGATGTTTTCTACTATATTAATTCTAGCAAAAATAATAAATCAAAAATATCAATCAGACCATCATAGTTTAAATCTGAATAATATAGGTTAACATTGGGATTATCCTCATTAATGATAAAAGATAACATATTTGCAAAGTCAAGATTATTTATTAATCCATCTGTATTTACATCTCCTACTAGATATGGGTATAACAGACTAAATAAGAATGAATATGAATCATATTTAATTAAGTCAAAATAATCATTTGGCCCTCCAGCCCAACTTCCATTGTAGGTACCCCAATATTCATGTAATAGCCCTTCTTCAGCATAAAGTTCGTTTTCTATGTTTAATTCGTTTAGACGATTATGAATAAGGTTTGAACCATAGACAAGTGGTAAAAATATGTCTATTGTAAATGGATAACCTGAATTAAAGGGGACGACGGCATCCGATGTCCCGTGAAACATAATTGTAGGAGTATTATTATGCTGATCTATCCAGTTTAAATCACCAATTGCTCCCCAACAACTTATAACTGCATTAGGCTTACTATCATGCTCATAATCATTTCCTTCGCAATTGATACATCCAAGATCTGGATCTTCTCCTCCTCCAAAAGTTGACTCGGTCCTTTCATCATCTTCTGTAAAAGTTAAATGAAGTCCGATAAAAGAACCTGCACTTGTGCCCCAAATAAATATCTTTTCATAGTCAATACCGTAATCTGTGTGATGCTCCCGAAGATATCTAATAGCTGCACTTGCATCTTGTACTCCTCGATAAACAGCTCTCTCACCACTATAGCTACTTAATACATTTAATCCAAGCCTATAATTCATACTGACTGCTACATAGCCCCTTTTAGCCGATGCAACGGATAAAGCTACAACATCATCTGCTTCATTATTACCGGTGAAAAATGCACCTGAATGAATAAAAATAATTACAGGTCTATTTGTTATTGTATCACCTGCAGGTTCATAGATATCCATATCAAGATCAATATCTATAGTATTCCATTCAAACAAAAACACAAATGGTAGATCAGGTGCATTACCATATATCACATCTTCCGTTTTTGTTACTTCATCAAATATTTCATCTAGGTAGCGCGTTTGTGATTTTACATATGAAAAAATAAATAATATTGATAGTAAAGCTCTAAGAATCATGTTGATATTTTTTTTGCTTATTGAAAAATTTTCCATTTTAAAATATCATTATTTTTCAATGCTAACAATTTGTATTGGTTAATTTAAATAAATTGTAACAATAGGATTACTTTTACCATATTTAGTTCAAATCTACCCATCATCCCACAAACAAAAAACCCCGGGTGACCGGGGCTATAATGTGATGCGGTGAATCATTAAAACATGGCAGATCGGGAAAGATCAATACCTGAAGAAATCTCCGGGCATATCGGGCATGAAGATATACAAACTACACGGTAATGGTATGCTTGGATTATTGATGAAAAAATGCGGGATGCAACGGAAAAACTGGAAAAATTTGCCCGTCATTTACCGTTTTCAAGTTCTCCCCTCTTCGATAGATCGAACGGTTAGGAAGCACTTGTTCTAGTAATCGAAATACAAGGGCAAGCATGGGTATTACACAGGAGGAAAAAGTTATTCAACATAGATAGATTCCTATGACTCATGGCTCAGTTCCCGGGTCATTAATTTTGCTACAGAATCTTTTGGATCCGCCCCATGAAACAGCACCTGGTAAATCCCCTCTGAAATGGGCATTTCCACCTTATATTTTTCCAGGAGTTGATGTAATGATTTTGCAGTTTCAACGCCTTCCGCCACCATGCGCATATTAGAAAGTATTTCATCAAGTACTTTCCCCTCTCCAATGAGTTGCCCCACCCTGCGGTTGCGGCTGTAACGGCTCAGGCAGGTTACAATCAGGTCACCAATACCGCTTAATCCGGAAAAGGTGGATGGGTCGGCGCCCATGGCCGATCCCAATCTGGCGATTTCCCTCATTCCCCTGGTCATGAGTGCCGCTTTAGAATTATCTCCATAGCCTATGCCATCACTGATTCCCGCGGCAATGGCAATCACATTTTTCATGGCGCCGCCCAGCTCCACACCGCGAATATCCGTATTGCTGTAAATACGCAGATTTTCGTTGGAAAAAAATTCCTGAATTCTTTTCGCTGTACCCAGATCTGCTGAAGCAGATACCAGTGTGGTCGGATAACCAGCTATCACCTCTTCCGCATGACTCGGTCCCGATAATGTTACAGTATTACAATAGTTTATTTTAATAACATCTGCAATAATTTCACTTACTGTCATTAAAGTATCAATTTCAATACCTTTAGAAACATTGACAATAATCTTGTTTTTATTAAAGGTGGGTACTAGATCTTCCAATACTCTACGGATAGATTGCGATGGAATAGCAATGACGATAATATCCGCCGAATTCACAGTTTTCTCGGCATCAGTTGTAAACAATACATTCTCCGGAAAATGCAGTTCAGGGACCAGGTAATGCACCCTAGTCTTCTTTATATATTCAACCACTGCAGAATTGCGGTGCCACATGGTAACATTAAACCCTTTCTGGGCAGCTACAAATCCCAAGGCTCCTCCCCAGGATCCGCAGCCTAAAAACGATATATCACCCACGTTTATTCAGTGTACATTGACTCAATCAAATCAGACCAGTTTTCATTGATCTGCTTACGTCGTATTTTGAGTGTAGGTGTCAATTCACCGTCATCAATCGTGAAATCACGTGGAAGTATTAAGAATTTTTTTACCTGTTCGGGGTTTGAAAATTGACCGTTAAGATCATCAACCTGAGAGTGCACTTCAGATTTCAAATCATCATTTTCGGTAAAATCGGACAGTTCATGTCCATTTTCTTTTAACATTGACAATTGTTCTAGTGGATCTTTTGGGATTTCATTAGGATCCAAACCGATTTTATCTCTCAGGATTGCACCTACGTCCAAAGTAAACAACGCAGAACAAAATTTACGTGCATCACCCACAAGAAAACACTGCGATATAACCGGTATAGATTTCATAGTTTCCTCTATCACAAGCGGCGCAATATTCTTTCCAGCGGAACTCACATAGATCTCTTTTTTACGACCTGTTATTGATAAAAATCCTTCTGAATCTATTGCTCCCACATCACCGGTATGCAGCCAACCATCAATAATTGTATCCGCTGTAGCCTGGTCATTATTATAATACCCTTTCATCACATGGTCGCCGCGAAGGAGGATTTCACCGTCATTTCCAATTTTTACTTCGGTATCCGGAAATGCTTTCCCAACGGATCCTATTTTATTATTTCCAACATAGTTAAGAGTTGCTCCTGCTGTGTTTTCTGTCATACCATAGCCTTCAAACAATGGGATTTCCAAGAATTGAAAAAGTTTCAGTATATCTGGATTAATGGGAGCAGCTCCACTGACTGCAAAACGCAAGTCTCCAAAGCCTACAGCTGCTTTTAATTTCCCTTTGAAAACACTAGAAAGCCCTGGGATCTTTAAGCCAATTTTTAAAATTAACCTTGAATCAATGGCAGCCTTCAAATTCGAATATATTTTTTCATATATCCTTGGTACGGAGATAAAAAGATGGGGATGGACTTCTTTTGCATAATCGACAGTATTCAAAGGGCTGTCCACAATATGCATATGAAGGGCACGCCGAATCCAATAATGATTATCAACCAATTGTCCAAAAACATGGGCAAGGGGTAACCAGGATACATATAATTCTCCCTGATTGAATTTCATAATTGTTAGTACGGAATCTAATTCGAAGGTCCAGTTCTTATGGGTCAATTCTACACCTTTCGGGTTACCCGTGGTTCCGGATGTATAGATCAAGGAAGATGTATCATCAGGCTGGATAGAATCATTTCGTGCGTTTATTTCAGATTCATCTACCGTTGATCCCTTTGCGATGAATTCACTCCAGGTAATTATTTTTTCATGGTCCAGTTTTTCCACGCCGTCCATGATAACAACCAATTCAACATTATCAAGTTTATCAATAACATGCATGAGTCTATGATTTGGCATTTTTTCTGTCTCGCCATTATCATTAGGATTATTTCCCACGAAAACTATTTTTGAATCGGAATTAGAAACGACCCATTCTACCTCGTTTGACGAACAGGTATGATAGATTCCAACTGCAACGCTATTAATAAGCTGTGTAGCTGCGTAACAGGCATACCATTCACGCCTGTTGTAGCTATATATACTTATTTTTTCATTTATTCCTACTCCACAGGCAATAAGAGATTTAGATATATCTAAAACAGCGTGATAAAAATCATTCCAAGTATCCGTTTGCCATTGCCCATCGCTGTCTTTAATGGACAAGGCAGCACTATTTCCATATTTTTCTACATTTTGAATTAAGTATTTCGATGTATTCATCATAATATTTTTCTATTTTTTTACTTAGGAAGAAGCCAGTAAAACTAATGTTTGGTTTTATGGTGTTTGGAATTTAAAATGAATTCACCCTTTTAACAATTCCATCACCTTGACACGATATTAGTCAGACTTATAATTTCATTAGGAATATGTTTTAAAAAAATGCCGGTGTGGCGGAATTGGTAGACGCGTCGGATTCAAAATCCGATTCTCGCAAGGGAGTGGGGGTTCGATTCCCTCCACCGGTACTTCTTTTGGTGGTATTCACATAGAATATCTATTAAATATTTCGAATAATATTTTTCTTGACTTGTTTCAAATAAACCAATACTTTAAGCGTTGAAGGTGCTGGTTTGGTACCTTTGGTATGTGGAAGGGGTAGACGTTCACCTTGTGCCGAGGACATCGTGAAGTCTGCCCCATTTTTTTTTATTATTATATAATATTTAACTTTATAGTATATCTTTATATACATATATTATTATGGTTATAGTAGTTAATTATTCGGGTTACATAGTCGCAAATCCAAGGTTGAACTGGTTAAATTTCACCATGAGATTTAAGGAATAAAGCAAGTTAAAACCGGTAATTAATCCTATGATGCGGTTGAATAGGATTCTAGAATTCCACGGGTAATTTTCAAGTCTTTATTGACAGTAATCTCTTTCTCGGAACTCACCCGGCCTATGGTGGTAGCTGGAACGTTGTAATGCATACAAAGACGCTGAAATTCCATTAATTCATCTCCACTAAGGAGTACCAGAGCGGCACCAAATGATTCACCAAAGAGGTATTCTTCTACTTTTAGATTCATTGACATATTGATTTTCAAACCACATTCGATTCCTGATCTGCGGTAAAGTGTATAAAGACCCATGGCCAAACCGCCACGTTCAACAGTCTGTGCCCATTTTACTATTTTTGATTGAACCAGTTGCGCCAGGGCCTGATTGATATTGTATTCCATGATCATATCCATCACAGGGTAATTATCATTAGGGCAGTACCCGCTAATTTCGGTGTACAGCGACCCGCCCAGTTCACCCTTTAAACTGCCGATCAAAGAAATGAATTCGCCCTCGACGGGAATATCTGTATTGATTGGCACAGACTGGCCTGCTGCATATACATGGTAACTTCCCTCAGGAATATCCTCACCTAAATCCATTACACCGATATTTTTTAACTGAAACCCTTCTAAGACAGATAGCTGTCCAGCCAAAAAGTTTTTATTGGCTACATTGCTGTTGAGTTGAATAGCCTTCACAGTTGTTCCCAGGCAAGCCAAATACCTAACCGCATCAGCAATGGATCTCATCCCTAAGTCAGCAGCTTGATGTTCATTCACATTCATCATGCCGGCACTCGAATAAATATTCCAGTCTGATTTATGCAGATATTGATTAAAAGCCTTTTTCGAATTTTCCATATAATTATGGATCATATTCTTCATCACAGATATGGAGGCTCTTTTTTTCCCTTTTCTCTGAATTGCTTTTTCTTTGCGATATGTTTTTGCCTGAATATCATCATGATGAT
>CAZCHA010000067.1:0-7341 GCA_964498175.1 uncultured bacterium | reverse complement strand
ATTTTTTCATGGCCTGCCACGAACGGATCACCGGCATTCCCATTCCACAATCACCTGTTTCAATATGTGCATCAACTTTCATAAACGGGGTTCATATCCTTTATTCACCAAATCTGGTAATTTTTGATTGATTGTTTCTGTCAACCGATTAACTATTTGATCAATCATCATCACCAATGATTTTCCAGAATCCGTTAAAAAGTTGGTGCCACTTTCATAATTTCTGCCCACAAAACCTGATTGGAATAGGGCATTCATACGTTCTCGTATTATCAGTTCAGTCATACCCAAGTCTTTTGCCAAACTTCTGGGAGAAATTGATTCTGACTCACCCATTTTCATTAATATACTTGAATTATCTCTTTCCAGTGCGCACCCGAGTGATAATAAAACAAAATCAATCGCCATAGATTTGGGATTATCTTCTGAATTGAGCCCATTCCAAACTCCCTTTTTTAATTCGCCCTTATCGGGAGTTGGGGCAGAGCCTAATCGGACAAAATTTTCATATTTTGCTGTTGATAAAGCCAAAGATCGGATTCGTTCCCAAGCCGCGTCCGACAATGAATTTATCAATTCTAATTCATTTATTTTTTCTGCTGTCATTTTAAAAAGGTAACAGGTTACACATAAACATAGATATCATCCCCATCTATTTTTACGGGATAGGTTTTAATTGAATAATCCGCGGGGCCCTGGATTCGTTTACCCGAGTGAACATCAAAACGACTGCCGTGTTCCGGACATGTGACAATCCCTGTGGTTACATCAAATTCACCGTCCGCTAAAGCAAAACCGGCGTGGGGGCATACATCGCGAATCCCATAATACTCATCTTCTATTCTGAAAACACAAATTGGATCTTCTGGATTATCTGGTAACCGAGCCACCAATCCATCGCCTTCATTTACTACTGACTTTGCCAATAAGCATACCGTTTCTGGTGTTAAACTTTCAACGCCATCAAGAAAAGAGACAATTTTTTTTCTCAATAAATTGGGTAAAGCACCCCGATTCGATACGAGATCGCATCCGGCAGCATTGGCAGCCATCCATAATTCTTTATCAGGCTGGGTTACAGAAGCTACCAAAAAACATCGTGGCCACTTTTCTTTCCATTTTGAAATGAATTCAATGGCATTTTCTATTTCAATTTCAAAGATGATCATGGTCGGTATGTTTTCTTCAGGCAATTCTGACGTCGAGTTCATATCTTGGAACTCAATACCAGTTTTGAAAGCAACACGGTCCAAGTGACTTCGCAATATTGGATTTTGAACGATACGAATGAATAAGTTTGCCAAAATTATATACTCGATTAATTAAGATAATTCAAATGATTAAGCATCGCCCAATGCATCACTATTGCCCATGGAATAATCCATGATTTCTATAATATCAAGTACCTGAAGTTTTCCATCATTATTAGTGGATTTTACCGCATCTTCGAATCGGGAAACTTCATACGGACAGCATACAGCTAATACTTCAGCACCTACTTCAATAGCTTCCTTAACACGGTTTTCGGAAAGGCGTTCTGATGTATGATCCGCAACCAAACCATCCAGCCACATTCCGCCGCCGCCGCCGCCGCAGCAATAGCCTTGTTCTTTACAGCGAAACATTTCCATAAACTCAATACCGGGAATCGCATTAAGTAGCGTCCGCGGTGCATTATATTCGCCATTATGGCGACCGAGATAACACGGATCATGGAATGTAACTTTCTTTGGGTAAGGCCGTTTCATCAGAGACTGAAGGGCATCAACATGCTCTGATAAAAATTGGGTATAATGCTGGACGTTATATTCTTTTTTTGTCACTTTTGGATAGAAATTTTTGAAAGCATTATAAGCATGGGGATCGCTTACCACCAGTTTGTTGTGCTCATATTTTTCAAACTGTGCACCATTATGCTCGGCTAATTCTTCAAACAAACCTGTTTCACCAACCAATCGCTGGGAATCGCCATCACACTTTTCTTCTTTCCCTAAAATTCCATAATCTATTCCCAAACGATTAAATACACGAACCATTGCTTTTGCCGCATCATTACCGCGATTATGGTACGAAAAATAATCACTCACATACCACAAGACATCCACGGACTGGGGATTATCTTCCTTGGATAAATCACGGACTGGTTCTTCAAACTTCTTCATCCATTTCACACGCTTTCGAGATGACTCTCCCATGGGATTGCCATATTCCGCAACATTTTGCAGCATATCTTGAAGTTCATCTGGAACATGACCGTTCAGTACAGCTTGCTCTCGAACCGCCGGCATAATTTTAATCATATCTACTTCTTTTGGACATACGCGAACACAATTCGTACAGGTGGTACAAAGCCATAAATCCTTATCTTCAAAAAGGTTTAGACCCGTTTGAAGTTTGCGAAAAATTTTCCGAGGACCATAACTGCCCACATTATCTATGGGACACACTCCAATACACTGGGCGCATTGGTAACACCAACCCATGGATTCACCGCCATCCAGTTCAGTAACCTTGTCCATATAGGTTAGGTCGTATTCCATGATTTCACGCGGTTCATACATTCTGTTCCATTCGCCGGAAACATCAATCCCATCGATAATCACATTATCTTTCTCTATCCATTTTTCATATTTGTGATCAACCATAATTAATTTTTCTCCAAATTGTGAACGCCAAGAACTCGTTGTGTTAATTCCGGTAATTCCGGCAAAATGCGATTGAATTCCTGGGAAAGTTTTACTTTAAATACAGTGTACATATAAACAGCATAGACACAAGCTAACAATACATCCGTACCAAATAAACCCCCGCCCATGCTTGAGAAACTTTTGGCGTGCCCTACTGCATTTACAAATATAATCGCTTGCCCTACTTTACTATAGATGCCGCCATTTGTTTCTGATAACAAATCTACATCTTCATGAACAACTAATGGCAGGGCGCCTGTATTTGCATCCGGATCCCAAATCCAATTTGTCCAAAGCCAATATTTTTTTGGATGAGTAAAATGCAATATTTCACTAGCAAAATTAATTCGCATTTTCTCTTCTATGTTTTCTATGGAATCAACAAAATGATTAAACCGGTTTTCAATAGGATCATCGCCATATAAGAGAATCTCCATATTATTTCGTAGGTTTTCAAACCCATTTGCTTTTAACAGTCGTTTTGATTTTCGTCGAATAGAAAATATTTTTCCGACAACTTTTTTAAAATCATCTTCAGACATGGTTGCAATGTCTTCAGGATTTAATATAGAATTAAAAAGATTGCTTTTTTCTTCTAATTTTTGCCCGATATTTTCCAGTTCAGCGGATGTTGCTAATTTTGTCGCTTCCTTCATGAATTCCAATGCGGATTCAGAATCCACCACATCCTTAACACTTACATCATCATATAACATTAATAAACCTACCTGTTTATTTAAGCGAGCTCTAAATCAGCTTTTCTTACGAAAGCACATGACTTCATAGCTGCAGATCCTCCCGTTGAAATAGAGTCTTCTAAATCAGCTGGACCTGTCGTTGCGCCTGCAGCAAAAACACCTGAAACTTTGGTTTCTACCGTATTTAGCGCACCGCCAATTGTTTCGATAAACCCATGTGATTCCAAAGGAATATCAAAAATATTTGACATTTCTTTAGTGCCTTCACTGGGTTCCATCCCAACAGATAAAATGACCACATCCATGGGAACTTCCATGGGGCGCCCCATCGTGGTATCTTCACCCTTAACTACGACCGTATCACCCCGTAGAGTAATTTCGGTTACAATTCCGCGAATGAAGTTGACCTTATATTCTTCTTGGGCTTTCCAATAAAGTTCATCTTCCCAAAATCCATACATACGCATATCAATGTAAAATACAAAAACTCGGCAATCTGGTAGTAAATGACGGATTTCAATGGCTTCCTTCGTTGCAATTCCGCAACATACTTTCGAACACCAAAAATTTCCTATTTGTCTATCGCGACTACCAACACATTGGATAAAACATACCTGTTTTGGCTTTTTACCATTTGAAGGGCGAACAAAATCACCGGCTTTCAGCATCCGTTCTGCATCCACCAATGTGATGACATCATCATATTCATAATAGCCATACATTTGCGTTTCCTTGCCCGGATCAAAATGCTGGAAACCCGTAGCAACAACAATACTACCCACATGTAAGATTTCATCACCTTTTCCATTTTTTAGTGTCACATTCAGATTAGGTGCTTCACCTTCAGAAGCGGTCACAATCGTATTTAATCGAATATCAACTAGGGGATTATCCGTGACTTTTTCGATCATTTCATTCATGGCTTCTTCCGTATTCCGCATGTCTGGCGTAATGGCTGCATAATCTGCAGAAATGGGTGTACCACCCAAAAATTCTGCTTTGTCCACCAAGATTGCGTTATATCCAAGATCGGCGATTCCCCGGGCTGCTTCGAGCCCGGCGGGTCCGCCACCAATTACTAAAATAGGCAAATTAGGCATCTGCATCCTCCCATGTCATAAATTCTGTTCCATTTTCTTTTAAGCGTCCTGCAACTTCTTCAAACTCCGACCATGCTTTTTCATGATCAATTCCCATTTTTTCCATGAGCGGCTTCATATCCACTCCGTGCCAATGAAGCTGGCAAACTTTGTAAGGATGAGCACCCATTGCTAATGCGGCGAATTGCGCATCGGACATGACGGGGATTCCCACATTTCTGCCATGAGCTTGTGTTGAAAATTGACTTTTATCTAAAGTGGTTACACAACCCGTATCATGGGTCAATGTTACATCCGGATTTGCTTCTTCTTTCATCCGTTCAATTTTTCGAATGGTTGCAAAGGACCGTGAAAAATCCCTACTGACTAAAATGTGACGAAAACCAAATCCGCAACAGTCATGCCAAGTTGAATAATCGGCAACTTCCGCGCCCAATGCTTTGACCAATCCACTCACAATTGCTGTGCGTTGACCATCATATAAATCACGATCATATATGGCATCTTCCACCACCAGTTTGTGATAGTGACATGCGGGGTGAACGGTGGTTCTAATATTGGAAAAGTCCAATACTTGTTTTTTTGCAATATCATCGGCCATCACATGCACCCATTCAGAGTAATGAACAATTTCTTCCGGAAAAACAAAGGGCATTTTCAATCGATCCATTACTTTCCGCACTTGATCCCGCAATTTTTGATGGTGCAAAATCTCTTCCCGAACTTCTTTATAATGACCATAACTGGTTCCACAATGAATCAGGGGGAAATATCCATCTAATTTTGCTTGAGCAAAATTCCGAACTGCCACCGAAGCTTGTGCAGCAGAATTAGAAGTAGACGATGCATAATAATTCCACGCGGTGCACGATGACTGATCTTTTGGGTCATGATAATCTTTGTTAAATTGGCGATTCAACCAGAAAATTGCTGTTGAGTATCCTGGAATATGTCCACATTGGCCACAGGACTTATGATGCCATGTAAACTCTAACGGAATTTTCTTTTTTCGACCATATTTTGTTTCTACTTCCACATAGGGTTCCGGCACTCGTTGGACTTCAAGCTCGCCTTTCGCTTCCAATTCAAACAGTAACTCCCTATAATCTTCTGTGGGTGGTCGCCCTTTGCGAATGAATTCTCGTGTCGAAGCTTTTGGCGGTAATGCAGTTGCTATACTCATTTTAACTCCATGTTAATCTTCCAATACATTTTCATAATCATCAATATCATACCCGTACTCATCAAGTAATTCTTCCATTACTTCTTCCAGAATCATGAATATTCCCTCATCAATTTTTTCTATCATTTCCAGATTGCCCGTTAATTTCCAAATCATGTACAGTTCCAACCGTGTTTTTTCTGAAACATCCCAAGCTAATTCGGTCGTATGCATGGTTTCTGGTGGAATGGCTCTACGCCAAACATCCAAATTTTCCGAAACAGCTTTAACATCAGGGCCCCAATCAGGGAAAAAATCAGGTTGGAGCATATCCGGCGCCACCTGTGTCCCTGTAGACATGATTTTATAAATAATTCTGCTGTAGGCTTTGAGTGCTTTTTTTGCGGATGATAAGCCATGGTTCACAGCCACTTCCCGCATGATAGTGATGATGGTTCCTGGATTATTTTGCCGCGGACAACGCGTACATGAAAAACATTGAGAGCAATCCCAAACACTGTCATTCAATAATTCATAAAAAGTATCCACATCTTCCCGGGCCATTATTTGAGCAAATACACGTGGACTAAAATCATAAAATCGTGCAGATGGACAAGCCGCAACGCAAATGCCGCATTCGTAACAGCCATACAAAGTTGTATCCCAGCGCATATCATCCTTTACTTCCTGAAAAAGTTTCTCCTTTTCTTCGTAAGGAACATCCATGTATTTGGCATCTTTATAAATCGACATACTTTTTCCTATTGTTTTGAATCACTCAATTTTTGAAATGAATTTTCCAATTGAACTTTTTCAGGCAGACCAATAATTCGCTTGAGTTCTTCTTCCCCTTTATAAAATATCAAGGTAGGAATTGTTTTGATTCCTACACTCTGCGCTTTTAAAAGACCATTTTTATTTTCCAACTTAACTGTTTCCAATTTTAAATCATCATGTGTTTCAGATAATTTCCATGCCATTTCTACAGCAGATCCACATTCACCACAAGCTGGATGCGTAAAAACTCGAAGTGTCATGTAATTTTTCCCAAAATTTAGGATAGTTCCCAATTAGCCTTCAAAGCCTTCACAATGGATACATTCACCCATTTCTTTTTCTGCCATATAAGATTCATAACCAGAAATAGCATCATCGCCTAAAACTAATTCACTTGAATCTCCATCATAATCACTGGGTTGGATTCGTACAATCCAACCTTGTTTATAGGGGCTTTTATTTAAGATTGTAGCATCATTTTCCACCGCATCGTTTTTTGCGATGATTTCACCGGCAAAAGGCGTTTTTACTGGGCCAACCCATTTCCCACTTTCAACTGTGGCAATACTTTTCCCTTTTTTTACAGATTTCCCCACTTTCTTTGGACGGCAATGAAGCATGGCTCCAGCCAAAGATTGGGCAATATCTGTCATACCCAAATCAATCGTTCCATCATCATTTTTTTTGATCCAAACATTGAAATCCACATGATAGGATAATTCATCCGGCAACATACAATTTTTTAATTCAGCCATATTACTCTCTTATTTAATAGGTTAATACCAAATCACTTTCAAGTCCTTCATCAGTCATAAAGGCTGCGCCAACTACGCCGTCACATTCTTCAATGAGGTCATCTTCAGTCATATCGTGTAGTTGCAACGCAGCAGAACAAACATACATTTCTGCGTCCGCTT
>CAZCHA010000066.1:0-7450 GCA_964498175.1 uncultured bacterium | reverse complement strand
ATTGATTACACAGATGGTGATGTTGCCATGACGATTGCAGACGGTGGTGCAGTTACATTTGGTCAGGAAGCACAATTCAGTTCTGGCATTCAGACAGCAGGATCAGTTGAGACAGCCACGATTGATTACACGGATGGTGATTTAGCTATAACTATTGCGGATGGTGGTGCTATTACAACCAGCGGTAATGCAACAGTTACAGGTGATTTAACAATAACAGGTAACGATGTTACGTTTGGTAATGGAGAATCCATTTCCAATACTACGGATGGAGACTTCTTATTTACTACAGATATTGCTGCTGGAGCTTTGACCTTAAAAAATTCTAATGGATCAAATGGTATTGCAGCCATAGAGTTAGTATCAGATAATGGGGTTGATGCTGGGGATGGTTATGAAGTAAAGTCATTAAATGGAACTTTTACGATCACATCAGACAATAGTACAAGTGAGACATACGATGATACACATTTCACCATAGTAGGCAATTCCGATCCGGCATCATCAACAACAACGATAGCAGGTGGGGCAATTGTAGCAGGGACAGGCGGATTAGATATATCAGGAGGGGTAGTCACACTAGCAAATGATGAAACAATTTCCAATGCTACGGATGGAGACTTCTTATTTACTACAGATATTGCTGCTGGAGCTTTGACCTTAAAAAATTCTAACACATCAAATGGTATTGCATCCATAGAATTAGTATCAGATAATGCAGGTGAAGTAGGAGACGGATATGAGGTTAAGTCATTAAATGGAAATTTCACAATCACATCAGACCACTCAACCAGCGGAACCTATGATGATACATATTTCACAATAGCAGGTAATGCTACACCATCGTCATCTTTGATAACGGTTGCGGGAGAACTCTCTGCTACGACCCTGGATATTGGGGGAACGAATATTACTGCAGACGCAGCAGAAATAAATATAATGGATGGTGTAACAGCAACTTCTACAGAGCTTAATTATACAGATATTACTACTTTAGGAACATCACAAGCATCTAAGGCAGTTACAGTTGACAGCAATGGTGATTTGATTATTCCGGACAGTGATAAATATAAATTTGGGACAGGATCTGACATGGAGGTCTATCATGATGGATCAAACTCTTACATTTCTAATAAGACAGGAGCGCTCAAGGTTGCGACAGAAACTTCGGGTATAGCTGTAACCATAGGTCATACAACATCAGAAGTCACGGTTGGTGATAACTTAACAGCAACAGGTACTATAACTGCCACAGGTGGTTTTGTTGGAAATGTTACAGGTACAGCAACGACAGGAACTAATGTAGTGGTTACTGATAATGAAAGTACCAATGAAAACAATGCCATCGCTTTTGTTGCCAATGCTGATTTGGATGGTAATACAAGTATTGGCCTGGAGTCTGATGGAAACTTGTATTATAATCCAAGTACGGGTACTGTTACAGCAACAGCATTTGTTGGTGATGGATCTAATTTAACTGGAATTACAGCCAGTACTATTGGAACACTAACTGGAACAAATGCTATCAGTTTTAGGGATACGGATTTATCAATCAATTCTTCAACGGATGGACAATTAGATATCAATGCTGATAACACCCTTGATATTGGTGCACCCGCAACAGCCATGAGTGGAGATCTAACAATAACTGGGAATGATCTTGCTTTTGGAAATGGAGAAACTATTTCAAACTCCACAGATAATACTCTTGCGATAACTGCAACTACAACATCTGTCAGTGGGGATCTAACGATATCAGGTAATGATATTGCTTTTGGAAATGGTGAAACAATTTCTAATGATGATGATGGAGATTTCCTTTTTTCAACTGCCACTGTAGGCGGAGCAATTATTTTGAAAAATACTAATGCATCAGATGGACAAGCAGCGATACAGCTTGTATCAGATAATTCAGGTGAGGTTGGTGATGGTTATGAATTAAAATCTTTGAATGAGGTTTTTACAATTACAGGTGATCATTCCACTAAGGGAACCTATGATGATGTTTTTGTTACAATTACAGGTAATTCAACACCAGCGTCATCGTATACAACTATAGCAGGAGATCTTAGGGTTGATGGTCGTCAAATAGGTATAACAGATGATACAGATTTACTGACTCTAGCTGATGGAGTAGCTACAGTTGCTGGAGAATTAGTAGTTACAACATTAGATATTGGTGGAACGGATGTTACATCCACTGCTACTGAATTAAATATATTAGATGGAGTTAATGCAACAGCAGCTGAATTGAATTACACAGATGTAACGACCCTTGGTACGTCTGAAGCTTCGAAGGCATTGACAGCGAGCGCCAGTGGACACACAATTATTCCGGATGATAAACTGTTTAAATTTGGAACTAATGAAGATTGGACAATAGAGTACGATGAAAATGGTGATGATGATCTTGTCATGACGGGATCAGATTTAAGTATTGAGAGTTCAACATCTGCTAAGCCTGTTGTTAGTATTTTAAATTCAAATGCAGATGCCAATGGATCAACCATAAAGTTAAATAAAAATGGTTCATCCCCAGCGACAAGTGATGTTGTTGGTAATATAGATTTTATCAGCGAAGATTCTGGTAACAATGTCACAACTTATGGTCGGATACAATCAACCATTATAGATGTTTCTTCTAATGGTGAAGAAGGAGGAATTGATTTTTATGTTGCAGAAAATGATGGAACACTAACAAAAGGAATGGAAATAAAAGGTTTATCATCTGATGCAGATGTCACCGTTGATATTTCAACCCATGATGGGTCCGCAGGTGGATTAAAGTTAGCAGGGACTTTAGTGACTGCAGAAGCAGCTGAATTGAATTACACAGATGTAACGACCCTTGGTACGTCTGAAGCTTCGAAGGCATTGACAGCGAGCGCCAGTGGACACACAATTATTCCGGATGATAAACTGTTTAAATTTGGAACTAATGAAGATTGGACAATAGAGTACGATGAAAATGGTGATGATGATCTTGTCATGACGGGATCAGATTTAAGTATTGAGAGTTCAACATCTGCTAAGCCTGTTGTTAGTATTTTAAATTCAAATGCAGATGCCAATGGATCAACCATAAAGTTAAATAAAAATGGTTCATCCCCAGCGACAAGTGATGTTGTTGGTAATATAGATTTTATCAGCGAAGATTCTGGTAACAATGTCACAACTTATGGTCGGATACAATCAACCATTATAGATGTTTCTTCTAATGGTGAAGAAGGAGGAATTGATTTTTATGTTGCAGAAAATGATGGAACACTAACAAAAGGAATGGAAATAAAAGGTTTATCATCTGATGCAGATGTCACCGTTGATATTTCAACCCATGATGGGTCCGCAGGTGGATTAAAGTTAGGAGGAACACTGGTAACTTCAACAGCAGCTGAATTGAATCTAGTTGATGGTTCAACAGCAGGCACGATAGTCAATTCTAAATCAGTCATTTATGGCAGCTCAGGTGAAGTAAATGCAACAACTCTTCAAATTGGTGGTACTTCAATAACTGCAACAGCATCAGAAATAAATGCAGCTGCTGATACTGATACCAGAGTGGAAAATGTTACTTCTACTAATGGGCTAACCGCTGCTGAAACAGGAAAAACTTTTTTTCTTAATTCAGGCACTGAATTTGTTTCTACTCTTCCTGCTCCTGCAGCGGGACTGGAATACACTTTTATTGTTAAAGCAGCACCTTCAGGTGCAGATTATACAATAGTAACTAATGGTGGATCAGATATTTTGATTGGTCTTGTAACCTGTGCAACAGCAGATGATTTAGGAGCTAATGACGATGATGCAGATGTTATTACTTTTGTTGATGGTCAAGCGAAGGTAGGTGATTGGGTTCGCGTTGTGAGTGATGGTACCAGCTGGTATTTTTCAGGTGCCAGTAAAGTAGCTGAAGGAATCACAACAGGTACTTCTTGATAGTCTATAGCTGAGAATTAAATAAATATGTTGATAACAATAAAAAAAATGGGTTATACATTTTTTATGCTATTTATATTTAGCCTTTTGTTTAGCCAGGAGTACAAGATCCAATTTGCTCATATTCCAACAGGGCAAGGGATGGGGCAGAATGATTCTATTGGCGTGATAAATAGTATTGGCGGTGTTCTTTTACGAGATGTTAGTTCAGATTCTTTTACTGTCGGTACTGGTTTCTTAAAAACCACCCAGAGCATTTTTTCAGAACCTCCCGTTATTTCCAATTTTACTTTTCCTGATATTATAGTGAAGTCTGCTTCTTCACCTACTATTTTGGCTACTCTGTACGATTTGAATGGTATCAACCATGTAGATTTATATCTTCAAATGGGTGGAAGTACAGATGAAATAATATTATCCATGTCTAATAGTGAGAATAGTGAGTATGAAGTACTGATTGATGATTTTTATATTGGAGTGCAGAATTTTCGTGCACGGATAGTTGGGGCAGATAATATGGGTTATGTTGTCTCGTCAGAATATAAAACACCAGAGATCCAATTCAGAAATGGTGAATTATCCATGGATAATGATAACAGCCAGTATCCTGATGGTATCCCACCTGGACATTGGAGATTAATGTCATGGCCCGGACAACCGGTTAACACCAGTCTGGCGCATTCTAAGCTAAAAGATGGTCATGTTTTTTATTCTTGGGATATTGAGAAAAATAAATATTTCATTCCCGATTTAATTGAGGTTGGTCGTTCCTATTGGTTTAGGCATGAATATGAAAATCCTTTAGTATTTTCTGAGGATTCTAGTACAGCAATGCCTTTGGAGAATTATACCATTAAACTTGAACAAGGCTGGAATATGGTGGGGAACCCATTCTCATTCCCAGTTCAATATGTAAAAGATAGTAATATAGATATAGATTTATTCACATATGGGAATTCTGATAAAGATGGTTGGAATGGCTCACAAACTGAATTACAACCTTGGAATGGTTATGCGGTCTATGCATCAGTAGAATCGGACTTGGTTCTAATTCCGTTTCAGGAACAAGACTCTTCTGCGCAAAGGGTTGCCAATATTGATGGTTGGTATCTGAATTTAAAAGCAGAAAGTCCAAACTTTTTTCACCATGCTGCGCAAATCGGTCGCCACGAGAATGCTTCTAACGGACAAGATCTCTATGATACTCCTCAGTTACCAGACATTAATGAAACTATCTCCTTGCTCATGGATCTTAACGGGAATTCATCATTTCGATATACAAAAGATATTCGTGATTTAGATGAGTTTAATGGTGTTTGGAACCTGCGCTTAGATGGGAATAGTGACGAAAGATCAATGGTACTTTCAGGCGTATTAAAGGGTTCTATCCCAGAAGGTCTTCGTATAGCTATTGTTGATATTCAGGAACGTAAAGTCTCGCATGAGATTTTAAACCAGGGGTTAGTAATTAAAAAGGATCCAAATCTTGACTATGATCTAAAGCTTGTGGCTGGTGATATAGATTATGTGGCTACAATGACTGAAGAAATATTAAATAATATTCCTTCAGTATATTCTTTAAGTCAGAACTATCCCAATCCATTTAATCCGGTCACTAAGATGAATTATGCACTTCCTAAACGATCAAGAGTAATTATTTCCGTCTACAATGTGTTGGGTCAAGAAGTAACAACTCTTTTAAATAAAGAACAAGATTATGGATACCACACAGTCACTTGGAACGGAACTGATCGAATTGGTAAACAGGTGGCTTCAGGGGTCTATTTTGCAAGATTGACAACTAAGAATTTTAGCCAGACCAAAAAAATGTTAATGTTGAAATAAGGTTTTCCCCGATCAGATATATTAAAGTTCAAAAATATTGTCTTACCAAAGTATCTGTCAAAACATATCAATAATACTTTAGTTTTCATATCTATCAATCGGCGGACATGTACACATTAAGTTTCTATCCCCAAATGCATTATCAATTCTGCCAACTGTTGGCCAATATTTATATTCTTTAAGCCATGGTGCCGGGTAAGCTGCTATTTGCCGAGAATAGGAATGCTTCCATTCATCAATAGTAACTACTGAGGCAGTGTGCGGCGCATTTTTTAACGGATTATCATTAGCATCCATAGTACCATCAATGACGTCTTGGATTTCTTTTCGAATAAAAATCATGGCATTACAGAAGCGATCCATTTCTCTTTTTGATTCACTTTCAGTAGGTTCAATCATGAGAGTGCCAGGAACTGGAAATGACATAGTTGGCGCATGGAAACCATAGTCCATGAGCCGTTTGGCAACATCCTCATCAGATATTCCAGATTGGTTTTTCAACTCCCTCAAATCAATAATGAATTCGTGGGCATTATACCCACCAATGCCCCTATAAAGAATTAAGTAATGATTCTCTAATATTTTTGCCATGTAATTGGCATTCAGTATAGCAACTTGAGTTGCTTTTCTAAGGCCATCGCCTCCCATCATCGCTATATAAGACCAAGAAATGGGCAATATGCTGCTACTTCCAAAGGGGGCAGAAGACACAGCATGAATAGGCTTTTCTCCCCCTGTTTTTATTTGTGAATGTCCGGGTAGAAAGGCTGCCAAATGATCTTTACAAACGATGGGCCCCATCCCAGGGCCACCGCCTCCATGGGGAATGCAAAAAGTTTTATGAAGATTGATATGCATTACATCCCCTCCAAATACTCCCGGTTTACATAATCCCAGCATAGCATTGAGATTAGCGCCATCAAAATAAACTTGACCACCATTGTCATGGACTATCTGGCAAATTTCTTTGATAGAGTGCTCAAAAACACCATGAGTGGAAGGGTAGGTGACCATAATTGCAGCTAGATTTTCAGAATGGTTTTTGGCTTTTTCTGCTAAATCATCATCAGAGATATTTCCATGTTTGTCGCATTCAACAATTACGACTTTTAATCCTGCAATTACAGCCGATGCCGGGTTGGTTCCGTGTGCGGATGCTGGAATTAAACATATATTCCGATGAGCATTTCCATTCTCTTTATGGAATGCACGGATAACCATAAGTCCGGTATATTCACCTTGAGCGCCAGAATTGGGTTGCATGGAAATTTTATCGAAACCAGTTATTTCAGTAAGCCAATTACTTAATTCACCAATTAATTTATGGTAGCCATCCGTCTGATTATTTGGAGAAAATGGATGAATATTGCTGAATTCGTCCCAGCTAATCGCCTCCATTTCCGTAGTTGCATTGAGTTTCATGGTACAGGATCCTAAAGGAATCATACTCGTATTCAGAGATAAATCTTTTGTCTCTAATTGATGTAGATACCGGAGCATTTCTGTCTCCGAATGGTATGAATGAAATACAAGATGACCTAAATATGAAGATTTTCTGTCTAAATCAGTTGGAATGGTATTTTTAATTTCATCAATTTTTTGTGCTTTAAAAACAGAAAGCAATTCATCAAGATGGTCTTCTGTGGTTGTTTCATCTAAAGAAATCCCA